>JAKLQB010000188.1 GCA_022013615.1 Desulfobacterales bacterium
CCTGAATTCCTGAATTCTACGAGTGTCCAATTTTCATGCAAACTATACAAAAACAAACGAGAACAACTACTTAACCACTCAACTTCTTAACCACTTAACGAGGTCTGTAAATACAACTTTCGATTATATCTCAAAGAAGTGTATTGGCTTTTTTTTATTTTAAGGGCAATTGGAGGATTTGCTAATGGCCGGAAAACCAGCCTATGAAGAATTGGAACGAAGGATCAAGGAGTTAGAAGAAGCCGTTGATCTTACGGCAACCGTGGAGTCTTTGCAGACATGCCTTGAAAGGTACCGTGCGGTGTTTAAAACTGCTAAAGACGCCATATTTGTGACTGACGAGACAGGGAGGTTCGTTGATGTCAACCAGGCTGCCTGTGAATCGCTGGGTTACAGCAAAGAAGAGCTGTTACAACTGAGCAACAGGGAGCTTGACGCCGATGAAAGGGGACATGAGGCATTCCTGAAGGTACGCGATAAATTGGCCGAGAAAGTAACATTCGAAGTGAATCAGCGAAAGAAAAACGGGACCCTCCTACATGTTGAGATAACCGGGGGCTTTTTCGACTTCCAGAGAGAGCGAAAGTCTGTAGCGATTGCCCGTAACATCACCGAACGCAAGCAGGCTGAGGAGATGTTGCAAAAGGCTCATGATGAACTGGAACGTCGGGTGGAGGAGCGTACTGCGGAGCTGGCCAAGGCAAACGAAAAACTTAAGCAGGAAATCAGCGAGCGCAAGCGGGCGGAGGAGGCACTAAGAGAAAGAGAGGAGGAGTTAAAGAATAAAACGGAGAGCCTGGAGGAGACAAATACCGCCTTGAGAGTCTTACTGAACAGAAAGGATGAGGATAAGACAGAGCTTGAAAAAAAAGTGTTATCCAATGTGAGGGAACTGGTCATTCCTTTTCTGGAAAAAGTGAAAAAAAGCCAACTGAATCCCAAACAAGTTTCCCACATAGATATCCTTGAGTTAAATCTAAATGACATTATCTCCCCCTTTTTGCGAAACTTTTCTGTTAAATATACAAGCCTTACTCCCACAGAGATCCAGGTAGCACATCTTGTAAGGCATGGAGTACGTTCAAAAGAAATTGCAAATCTTTTGGATCTCTCTAAAAGAACCATTGACTCTCACAGGGCCAATATCAGAAAAAAACTTAAGATAAAAAACAAAAAGTCTAACCTCGCAAGCTACCTCTCAACAATTCGTTAATACCTATTTTGTCTAAGTATTTTATCCGTATAAAAACAGCATTGACTATCTCTGCAATTTATATTTTAAATTGGTGTGCAGAAAAGCATGTTTCTTGAATGTAATTATATTTGGTGGACGCAAAATTATTAACTCCAAGTAACATAACTTTTTCCCTGTCGATCATGGCTCCTGAAGAAAAGAAAAAAAGCAATTCCACAGTTTCACAGACACAGAAGATGATCTACATTGTAGGCCCCGTCAGGAGTAATAACTCATTGCTGGCCAGCTTTTTAGAGCGTGAGATTAGAGGGAAGTGCCAGGTCCTTGAGAGCTTGGGTAAGCTTCCCAAGAGAAACCCTGAAGATACCGGGCAGATCAATCTTGTGCTTTGGGACTGTTTTGGGAAAAGCGTGGAAAACTGTTTTGTCGATTATCAAGCAAATGAGAACAGAATAATCCAACAAGACTTCCTGGCCCTCTTTAATATATCCTCCGGACTGGGATTTGAAGAGAGAATTATGGACTGTGGAGTACACGGGTTTTTCTATACTCATGATTCCCTGGAGCAGATGGCAAAAGGGGTCCGTGCGATTTTTAACGGGGAATTATGGATTTCAAGGAAGATTATGGCTGAGTCCTTAAAAAAGAACAATCAATATCCTATCCAAAGAAAAAATTATTCAGTGCTTACTCCCAGAGAGGTGGAGATTCTCACCATGATAGCTGCCGGGGTAACTAATGCGAAGATTTCCGATAAACTATGCATCAGTCCTCATACGGTGAAAACCCACATCTACAATATCTTTAAAAAGATCGACGTGCCAAACCGCCTTCAGGCATCACTCTGGGCCACCAAGAATCTGTGAAGTCAGTTGGATAGAAAATGTTCCACGAGCGTCTAAGCCTTTTTTCTTATTTTAATCTCACCTAAAATATGACAAAAAATCATACATCCTACCTATTGCTTTTTCCTTTCAGGTTTGCATTATTATTCCAACGGCCTGAACCGCTCTCCGCGAGCTGTGCCGGCCCCGGTCAAATGCCTCTGTACTTCTATTTCACCAGGATGAGAGACATCTTTTTCACGCAACCTTGAGCTTTGAACTAGCACGCCCAGACCTTGTCAATGATGTCCTCTTCTTCCCAAATGACCTTTGAAGCTCTCCAACATATGTTCCCTCCATTTTGTCAAATGTGTAGACCTGACTCATAGTATTTTCTTTTCTCTGCGAACTCTGTGAACTCTGTGAGATATACAATAGTCACTAATCAATCGACAATCCAAATGCGTCCCCATGATCCTTCTTACAAGTTATCAAGAACCATTTAATATTGAGCAATATGTACAATACGAAGGAGCGCTCATATGCAAACACTTACGATAGGAGAACTGAAAACCAGTTTTTCGGAGGTTTTGAAAAAAATAAGAAGCGGTCAGAAAATTGTTATAAGTTACGGCAAAAAGCGGGAAAAAGTCGCTGTAATTGTCCCATATTCAGACTATGTCTCTACACCGGAAAGGAGTCTTGGCTTACTTAAGGACCGGGCCGGATGCATAATCCATCACGACTTTGAGATTAGTGAGAAAGAAATGCTGGCCTCATGAACTTACTACTGGATACCCATGGATTTTTATGGTCGCTTTTTACCCCCGACAAGTTGAGCAAAGCAGTAATCCGTGAGATAAAGTCTCCGAACAATGACGTGGCTGTCAGTGTAGTTACATTCTGGGAAATTTCCCTGAAGTATGCCCTTGGAAAACTCGAATTAACCGGAGTGACCCCGGAAGAATTGCCTGATTTTGCCGATCAGATGAATCTGGAAATATTGCCGATCACCGCCGCTGAAACATCTAATTCCCATAGGTTACCAAGGCTTTCACACAAGGACCCCTTTGACCGTATCATTATCTGGCAGGCTATTCAGCGAAAAATAACCTTAGTATCGAAGGATCGCGATTTCAAAGCGTATCGTAAATTTGGGCTTAGAGCTTTTCGGTGAGAATTGAAATGTATCAAAAACTAATAAAATAAACTAACCACCTCCCCTATTACTTGAAGCAGTAGTCGCCCGTCAGGGCTTGGTTGTGTTCTGATCTTGGGCCTGTCGAAGATGCCGCCATGCGGTGCCCCGCCGTGCCCCGTTCAATTCCGAAGGACAGCGCAGCGTATTTAACCAGGGTAGCTCCCCGTAGAAGGACCGGAACGTAGCCGGCAGATGGTACTGGGGCGCCTTAGCGGTTTACCCAGTTCAATTCCGGAGGACCATTTAACCGGGGTTCAGTGCAAATAACGCAGTTAAGTAGCAACGTCCCCCATTACGTTGGTGCCAGAAACTAAACATACTTGACCTCTTGATGAATGTTAATTATAATAACCATTATAATTAACACAAGGAGGGACAATGGAGCATCTTCAAGAAATTCTACCGGTTACCAAGGTGAAGCGAGAGCTTCTCGACATCCTGAAGGTTATGGAGGAGGAGGATTCGACCATCACGCTCACAAGAAACGGTGAGGCTGTGGGGGTTATGATGACCCCGAGGCGATATGAAGCACTGCTGGAGACCATCGAAATTCTCGGGGACAAAGAGACATTAGAATCGCTGATGGCGTCTGCAAAGGACTTCAAAGCCGGTAGGGTTTATACGGATAAAGAGGTCTGGAAGGACTAATGACTTATAAGTTGCTTTATTCCAAGACATCCCGCCACCAAATACGAGACTTGCATCCCGAGCTCAAACCCGTCATAAAATCCCGACTACAAAAGCTTAAAGAGAATCCATTTGCTGGCAAGAGCCTGGAAAGAGAACTTTCAGGCTATCAATCACTCCGGGCAAAACGCTTTCGAGTGATCTATCGTATCCGGGAAAAAGGCAGGGCAATTGAGATCCATCACGTAGGCCACCGGAGGGATATTTATGAACTATTTAAGGAGAGCATGACCCAGAACTAATTGTTGTAGCGCCCCCCGATCCCATGCGCTCCTGCCCCATGCGCCATGCTTTATAGGAACCCTGCGTAAGTCAACGCAGCCAGGGGCGGGCCTGAACAAGGTTTGACACCAATCCCCACCGCTGGAGCTCTTTGCTCCATAGACAAGCATCAATAATCACTAATCAATCGAAAATAGACAATCAAAATGCGTCCCCCATTACCCCACGTCCCCTATGTTTTTAATCCACAGATTTCGCAGATTACACTGATTACTATCAATTGAAAAAAAAGGGTTTGACACGCAACCAAGCAGGTGGTATACTTCAGGACAATAAAGAGTATACCTTAGGAGGTGATCAAATTGTCTAAAGTAACTGCCAAATATCAAGTTACCATACCTGTAAATGTTAGGAAGGAACTGGGTATCATTCCAGGAACCGAAGTGGACATCGCAAAAGAGGGTCAAAAATATGTCATCGTTGTTGACCCAATAGAAACGGTTAAGAGGAAGTGGCGTGGAAGGTTCAGGGGTGGACTGACAACAATGGAATATATGGATGAAGCCAGGGGCAAAGTAAATTGAGAGTCTGCGTAGATACGACTATTCTGCTGGATATTTTGAAAGATGAATTTAGAATCTTTCAGGACAAGTTGTACATTGCTCTCACAAGAAGAGAGAGTCTGGTTGCACCCTCGGTGGTGTTTGCGGAACTTATGCCCCAATTTAAAGGAAACACCAAGCAATTGGGTGAGTTTTTAGAGGACCACAAAATTGTGACAGAACCTCTTGACCTTGATTCTGTCATTGCCGCATCAGAAAGCTGGATGAAATATTTGAAAAGAAAAACAAAAGTAAAGTGCCCACAGTGCGATCACAAGCTGAACCTAAAAGAACATTTTCTGTCAGATTTCTATATTGGGGGGTTTGCTTCAACAAAGTGCAGTGCCATTCTCACCAGAGACAGGGGTATATACACAAAATATTTTCCGCAGTTAGTCGGATATGAAGATTGTCTTAAAGTGTGATCACGCTAATCGCTGCTGCTACTCCATGCGTCCCGCTCTCTTCTAAGCCCTCTGCCTTTCGCAGCCCGGAAACTTATAACCTTATGTACGTCCGCCATACGCTGACTGTTTTTTCACGCCTTGGCGTGATTGGATGCTGTACGTTGGATCCTCCGAAGGCGGACAAGTGCTTGCTCGCCTCTGGCGAGTTCGACGTTTATCTATATAGGATGTCCCCATTATCAACGGGAAGATCAGTCAAGCAAAGACTTGACCCTAGCTCTTTCTGCTGCAGTTCAAATCGCCAATCGTCAATCGCCTAGCCCTCTGACCTCCGGCTTCTTTACCCCGTGAAATTGACGAAGTCACAGCGAAGCGCATTTCACCGGGGTGACCTCTGTGCGCTTCTGCGGTGAAATACAATAGTCAATAGTCAATCGAAAATCGTCAATCGCTCGTGCCCTCTGCACCATGTCCACAATCAGAGAAGTTATTTACTTATTTAAGGACGTCCCCGTTTTTATTCTTGTAACCCATTGTTTTTATAATGAATTGCATTTGAGAAACTCGGACAGACCCAAACTTATTGAAAATAAAATGAGATCATGTTATATTAATCAATCGAAAATCGAAAATCCAAATGCGTCCCCAGCCCCCCACAGGAAGGTGGTGTTAAAATGGAACTAAACTTTACAATTCAAGTCTGGCAAAAGGGAAACTTGTTTGTCGCAAAGTGTCCCGAATTGGACTTTATTTCACAAGGGAAAACTAGTGATGAGGCCAAAAAAAATCTCTTTGACGTTATCCAGATCCAGTTTGAAGAGATGGATGAACTAGGTACGTTGGAAGAATATCTTGCCGAGTGCGGTTTCGAGAAAAGAAATGACAGTTTTGTGCCAGTTTCTGAGATGATCGGTTTTGAAAGGCTTTGCATTAGCTTGCCATGACGCCTAGAATATCGCCAACTGACTGGAAGACGCAAGTAAAACTATTTGAGCGATACGGATGTCAGTATAAGAGAAAAAAAGGATCACATCACATATTGACCTTCCCCAAAGCCAAAAGGGCTGTAGTGATCCCTGAATATCGGGAAGTGGATGTGGAAATTATTAAGAACAACATGCGAACAGTCAGCATGACACGAGAAGAATACTTCGCAATCTTAGTGGAGATTTAAACTTCCATCTTTGATCTGACAAAGTTGGAAAATTATAGATGGGTTGAAATAAGAAGCGTTAGCATGCCAAGGTATTTACAACTAATTGCTGATTTGGGCCCGGGTGAATCACTATGCGCCATACTCTTTACTCTCAAATGGAGCAAACGATACAATAATCAATAATCAATCGAAAATCGTCAATTCATTTGCCCTCTTACACCCTAAGCCCCATGCCCCATGCTCTTTGCTCCATGTCCACAATCAGAGAAGTTATTTAC
>JAKLQB010000189.1 GCA_022013615.1 Desulfobacterales bacterium
AGTTTGTTTTCAGGTTGGAACGATTCAAGGAGGTAACAGGGCTTGTAAATGGAGCAAAGATTAATTTTAGGGCCCTTGGCAAGATCTTTCATTCACCCAAAGGTCTTTTCAAAGGCACACCAGTTTCAGCAAGGCGGGTTGCATTTTTAAACAAACTCGACCTTCTTCCCGACGATCAGGAAGCGAAGGATCTGGCGAACTTGCTGATTAGTCCTCCCAATGCTTTTATCGACCGGGTGGTGATCGGTTCTATCAAGGAGAAAAAATATTTGATAATCGGGGAAAAACCATGAGGAACATTTACACAAAGCTTGTCGAGATGTATAAAAATGGCCGCTTAGCGGTCCTCGCTACCATTATTAAACAGGCTGGTCCGTCCCCCAGAGGTATTGGAACTAAGTGCCTGATTCTGGATGATGGATCATTTACAGGCACCATCGGCGGCGGTGTCCTGGAGGCTCAAACACTCCAGGAAGCCAGAAAAGTCTTTAAGACGGGTCTTCCTGTTCGCCTTGAGTTTTCCCTAAAAGGGACAGATGTAGCCGATACCGATATGCTGTGTGGTGGTGATGTTGAAGTCTTTCTTGAACCTATGCCGTCAAAAAGCGAGACACACCTTTTGGTATTTGACAAGGCAATGAAAATTGCCGATCAAGGTGGTGTAGGGCTGCTGGCAACGGTGATTGATCAGGCACGGTGGGAGTACGGTACCACTCCCAGGGTGTTTATTGAGAAAAACGGGATAAGGACCGGTTCCCTGGGTGGGATGCAGGAGTTGGAAGATGCCATATTAAAAGAGATGGACCGGATCCTGGGCTCAAGGGTGCCCTGTACCCTCCATGTGCAAGACCATGCAGGGAATCAAGTGGAGGTCTTTGTTGAGCCGGTGGTGTCCGATCCTGTTCTGTATGTTTTCGGCGCCGGCCATGTATCCAGGCAGATCGTGCCCCTGGCAAGCCGTGTGGGATTTCAGGTGGTGGTCATTGATGATCGAGCTGATTTTGCAGACGCCAGTCATTTCCCTGAGGCCAGAGACATATATCAGTTGCCGTTTGAAGAGGTGATGGACAGATTGTCGATTCATGAATTGTCCTATTTGGTAATTGTGACAAGAGGCCATATGCACGACAAGAATGTCCTGGCCCAGGCGCTGAAAACAAAGGCAGGGTATATCGGAATGATCGGCAGCAGTCGAAAAAGAGATATCATTTACGAGAAGTTACTTGAAGAAGGCTTCACCGAGAAGGATATTTCCCGGGTCCATTCTCCCATCGGGCTTGATATTGGGGCCGATACACCAGAGGAGATTGCGGTAAGCATTGTGGCAGAGTTGATAAAGGTGAGGAGAGGACACGGGGATTGACGATTGACGATTGACAATTGACGATTGAAAAAACCTCGTCTCCATTATTTGCTTGAAAATTGGACATTCGGTCTCGCCCGCCTCGCCCGTCCGCCTCGCCTGCTTGGCTGGATGGCGGGCCTGAGCGAGAGCGATGGCGGGCAGGGTTTGAAAAGTTATAACATATGGAAATAATAGTAATTATTTTCCTACTCAACCACTTAACTACTCAACTACTCAACGAGGTCTAAAATTGAGGTATTGCGGAGAAATGATAAGTAACGCATATCAATCATGGCTTTGGGGGAAGTTGGGGGAGACGTGCGTTAAGAACTTAAAAAAGCATGGTTTCGATGCCCATTTTGCGGAAACCGTTGATAAGGCGGACAATCTGATTCTTGAGATGATTTCAGGGTATGAAACCTTCGGGTTCGGGGGTTCGGATACATCGAGGGCTCTGGGAATCCTGGAGAAGCTAAAAGCCGAAGGAAAAACAGTCTACGATCACTGGCAGAAGGATCTTACCAAAGAACAGGACCTGGAGATCCGCCTCCAGCAAGGCCGATGCGATTGCTTTATTTGCAGTGCCAATGCCATCTCTGCTGAAGGTGAGGTGGTCAATGTGGACGGTATCGGGAATCGGGTAGGTGCCATGGCCTTTGGGCCCAAAAAGGTCGTGATCGTTGCCGGCATGAACAAGGTAAGACTTAACATTGAATCCGCCCTTCGAAGGATCCGGGAGGTTGCCGGGCCCATGAGGGCCAAAAGTCTCGGCATGGAAACCCCCTGTGCGGAAACGGGTGTGTGCACCGACTGTAATTCCCCGCAGCGGATCTGCCGCATCACCACCATCCTTCACCGCAAGCCAATGCTGAGCGACATATCCGTGATTCTGGTAAACGAGAGCCTGGGGTTCTGATGTTCTTTTCGATGGCTTTCAAATCGTCAAGACTGCTTCAATCATAAAACATCTCTTTAATCGCGATCTGGCATTTTACTTCCAAGAAGCCTGTACGGATAAGCCCTGAATCTTCTCCTGATTAGACATGGGAAGACCCCATTACAAAAATACGAATATCGTAAAAAACAACAAATATTCTTCTTGACAAGGAAAAATATATTTGTAATTTTACTGATTAAGTATTTATTCAACAAATAAAGTGGAAATCTTATAGGGGAGGTTTCATTGATGAAGGAATGCTTGGATATATTTATTTCAGATGAAGACCGGCCTATTGTCGAGTCGGTCAGAAATTTTGTAAACAAGGAGATAATCCCGGTCAGGGAAGACATAGAAAAGGACAAAGAGCATAAGCTTGTAGGGGAAATACTTCATGGACTTACAAAGCTTGGGCTCATAAAAGCGGGGTTCCCGGAAGAATACAGCGAGATGAAACGTTTATCGGCTGTAGAAACCTTTCTTATCTCCGAGGAGGTGGCCCGGGGCGATGTGGGGATAGCTGTTGCCCAGGCAGCCACACGTTGGGGTTTGAGTCCGATGATGCTTGGTAAAAATAAAGTCCTGATGGATAAATTTCTTCCCATTTTCTGTGAAGATGAGCCTCATCTGGCATGTTTTGCCATGACAGAAGAAAGCTCGGGGTGTGATATCGAAAATCTGTCTGTGTTGCACGGTAAGACAATAAAGACAAGGGCTACATTGGAAGGTGATGAGTGGGTTATCCGGGGTACCAAGCGTTTTGCCAGCAATTCGGGGGTATCTGACCTCTATTGCATTGCATGTCAGACAGATCCGTCCCAGGGTGAAGAGGGGATAGCCCTTATTTACGTGCCCGCAAGTGCAGAAGGCGTGTCATTCGGGGCTTTTGAGAACAAGGCAGGCCTTTATGCGGACAGGAACTGCGATATCAACTTAGATGATGTAAGGGTTCCACGGGAATACAGGGCAAGCGGTCCGGGGGAGGATGCAAAAATTATTCGACGGAATATCACAGCAGGCAGGGTGGGGAGCGCCGCCATGGTGACCGGTTCTGCCCGGGGAATATTCGATGAGGTTCTTAGATACACCGGTGAGAGGGTGGTAGCCGGTAAACCAATTCGAAACCATTCCATGAGCGCGGCCTTGTTGGCTGATATGGCCATTGGTATCGAGACGGCAAAAGCATATTATCTCCAGGTTGCCTACATGCTGGGGCATCCCGAGCGATATGGGGAGGCAAGTTCAGACACAATGCTGTCCAGGGCGAGCATTGCGAAGGTCTATGCAACAGATGTGACAGTTAGCATTGCAAACAAGGCCATGGAACTAATGGGATCCTACGGATATATGAAAAATTATAATGTCGAAAAATACTGGAGGGACTCAAAGGAAATACAGCTCTGGTTGGGAGGGGCCCAGCTTGGGCGTTTGGATGTAGCTCGCGGGTATTATGATCTATAAGCGTGGCGTTGGTTGAGACATGGGAAGAAAAAATGAAAGATGAACAGGAAAAGGCAAGGAATAGCAAATATCTTGATAAGTTAGATAGAGACATCATAGACGAATTACAGGATGATGGGCGCAAACCTTATAATGAAATTGCAAATAAACTGAACGTGTCTGAAGGGACCATAAGGAAAAGGGTTCATAAACTGACGGATATGGGTGTGTTAAAGATCGCCGGATTGATTGATCCTGAAAAGGTCGGAGAGCATTTATTGGCAATTATGGGGGTTCAATTAGGGAGTCAAAACCTGCTCGAAAATGCGAAAAAATTTTCACAACTCCAAGGAGTTATATCGGTCGGAATAGTAACCGGGCGGTATGATTTAATCTGTCAGGTTCTCCTGGACAGGACTGACGGTCTGATCAAATTCTTTACCAGGGAACTCTCAAAAATCAAAGACGTAAAGTTCACCGAAACCTTCATTGTCTATAAGGCCTTCAATTGGGAAGTAAATATGAGCAAAAAGGAGAAATAGAAGGGGTTTTGGTGGGTGATATTCATTTTGAGAATTTGAGAAGGATTTGAACTCATCAGGTCCGGGAATTGCGGAAAAAATGTCCTTTAACATGAGGTTGGAAATTGACATTGAATGGAAAAAGGGGTAAAAAATATATGTATACTTATATATAATACTCTACCTGAAAAAGTAATTTGCGTTGCATGCAGCTCTTTAAGAGCTTTATAGCGCCACAATCCGGATTGTGAAACAAAAGTCTCTATCTTGAAGGGAGGTGATATTAAGTATCTGAATGGCAAACGGGGGATTAATGATACCAAATCATGTGTGAAAAAACATTAGCAGAATCATCAGATTAAGAAAAGGGGGACAAAATGAAGAAAAATATAGCATTAACAGTTATGGTGTTATTGATAGCTTTCTTGTTCATTTCAGAAGGCGTTGCCTCAGCGGCAGCAAAGGGGAAGATCGTAGTAGCCCAGGGGGCAGAAACAACAACGCTTGATCCCCATAAGGGCGGATCAGCAATATTTATCAATGCCTGTCTCACAATGTATGATCTTCTGATAAGGCGGGATCGAGAAGGTACGCAAAGACTGGCTCTGGCGACTTCCTATGAAAACATAGACCCGGTAACCTGGGAGTTTAAGTTGAGAAAAGGAGTCAAATTCCATAATGGTGATCCTCTCACAGCCAGTGATGTCAAATTCAGCTTCGATAGAATGAGAGATGCAAAAACCAAAAACCCATTTCGTGTGTTTTTCGGGGGGATGAAAGAAGTCCAGGTTATTGATGATTACACGGTCAGGGTAATCACAGAGAAACCGGATCCAGTACTGCCCTCCCGGACGGCCTTCGCTGCTTTTATTGTTCCGGAAAAATATATCAAGGAACATGGCGATGAATACTTTGCAAAGCATCCGGTAGGATCGGGCCGTTACAAGTTTGTAAACTGGGTGAAAAATGACTATGTTGAACTGGAGGCCAATGAGAATTATTGGGGTGACGAGCCCGCTACCATAAAGAAGCTAATTTTTAAGGCGATACCAGAGACAGGTTCCAGAATTGCTGCATTGCAGACAGGGGAGGTGGATATTGCGACCAATGTGCTCCCCTTTATGATCCCCAAACTGGAAAAGGACCCCAA
This sequence comes from Desulfobacterales bacterium, assembly GCA_022013615.1. The sequence goes on from JAKLQB010000189.1 coordinate 5,394, forward strand.
GATTAAGATCGTATCAGGACCCAGTGGAAGGGTCATTTTTATTGGCTTCAACCTCACCAAACCAGAAAAGGCCGGACCTCTGATGAAAAAGGAGGTTCGTCAGGCCATAAACTATGCTGTGGATAAACAGAGCCTGATCAAGCACGTCCTTATGGGAAGCGGAGATCAGTTGGCAACACCCCTCGTTCCCGTGGCGTTTGGATATGACCCCAACATTGAACCTTACTCCTATGATCCCGAGAAGGCCAAGACTCTGCTTAAAGAGGCTGGGTATCCCAATGGCTTTGAAACCGAATTTGCAACTGGGAGCGGCAGATACCTCATGGACAAGCAGATTGCTGAGGCCATCGTGGGTATGCTTGACAAGGTGGGAATAAAGGCCAAGCTTAAGGTCTATGAATGGGGCCAATATGAGAAGGTGAGAAAGGCAAAGGAAGTTGAACCTGCGTATCTCTTGGGCTGGGGAAACACTTTGTCAGACGCAGACGGGACTCTCGTACCCGTATTCTTTTCTAAAAGCACGTATTCAACGTACGTAAACCCGGAACTGGATAAGATGCTAATGGAGGCAAGATTCCAAATGGATCCCGAGAAGCGAAAGGAACAATACAGCGAGATCCTCAAGCTAGTTAAAGATGAAGCCCCATGGATATTCCTCTACCAGCAGAGGGATAATTATGGCGTGCGGGATACAGTTGCAAATTTCCTCCAGAGTGCAGGAAGCGAGCGAATGGATTGCGATGTTCTTAAGCTGGCTAAATAATAGATGATTTCAAGGTTGTGCCGCAGGTCTTGATGGCTGCGGCACAAAAAATTAGTTGAAAATAGGCTAAAGTAACTAATATTCTCTGAATTTAGTTCGCTTAGCTATTCTCAGGCTGAGAATGTTGGAATAGTGGAATAATGGAATGGTGGGAAATATTGCATAGGGCAAAGAGCATAGAGCAAAGCAAATCCAATATCTCTTACCTTGTGCCCTGAGCCTTGCGCCTTAAGCCCTCCTTTATTACATGTACGAGACCGAAACTCAGGCCTCGAAAAAACCCATTTATTCTTTCCGCCCTCG
>JAKLQB010000190.1 GCA_022013615.1 Desulfobacterales bacterium
GGGACGGGCAAGCAACAAATTTGATAAACGCACACAAACTCGTCGGTTTGAGGCCTTGGCTTCGCTAGTCTTACTCACTTTTTTCTTGTGCCCGTGGAAGGGTCACAAAGAACGTGCTTCCTTCGCCTGGTTCTGATTCCAGCCGTATTGAACCACCCAGTTTATCAGTACACTTTTTCACTACGGCCAGGCCAATTCCCGTTCCCTGATACTCCTCGAAGGTGTGCAGCCTTTCAAACAAACCGAAAATTTTCTCCTTGTAGCGCGGCTTAATCCCTACACCATTGTCTCGCACATAGAATTCATAGCTATCTTCATCAGCCGCTCGCCAGCCAATTTCAATGAGTTTTTGGGGGGATTTGTTGAATTTTACTGCATTGTCAATTAGCCTGTAAAAGATATTATAAAGCAGCGACGGTTGCACCTCAATGGCTGGCCAGTCATTTCCAATCACAACGTTCACGCCGGACAACACTTGTAAAGAGTCGATCAGTTCCCTTAAAAAATCTCCCATATGTACTTTCTCGATGGGGACACCTTGCCCCTCAATCCGCGAAAATTCCAGGAGGTCCTGAACCAGGTCTCCTGCCTCTCGTACCGCACGGTCAAGTCCATCCAGATACAATTTTTGATCTACGTTTAAAGTTTCTTCCAGATCTTCGCGCAAGAATTCGACGTAATTGCGAATAGCCCGCAAAGGGGCTCGAAGGTCGTAAGACAATATATGAGAGTACTGAGATAGTTCGTCGTGTGCTTGTCTAAGTTCAGCGAGGCGCAATTCCAACTCATGTTTATGGGAAGAAATATCTAATAACGACGCTATACATCTTCTGGTCCCGGAAATCATTCCTACATTATTAATTACATCCTTTTCATTCCCGGTTTTGTCAATAAAGCAAAACTCATACTCACCCCGCATTCCCCCTTTTCTTTGTCTTATCCTGGCATGATATCTTTTCACCGTCTCAACGTCTTGATCAACAACAAATTCAGTCCATTTCATCTTGCCTTCCAGGTCTTGCCTGGAATATCCACTGAATTTTTCAAATTCCTTATTGACCATTGAGAGTGTCATATCCTCTTCAACAATCACAATGGCAGTAGCCGCATTCTCAAATATCTTGAGGTATTCTTCTCTTGATTCGTTGAGCGTCTCATTCAACAGCTTCAGCTCTGTTGTATCCACTGAAGTTATGATGGCCCCGCCGGAAAAGGGTGATATCTTTACGCGAAGGAATCTGTTCCCATATTTTTTCTCAGGGAACTCTTTTGATGCGCCTAATTTCATACATTCAATCAATTCCGTATGCATACCTACGCCAAGTTCTCCAGCATAGTCCTTGAACATCACGTCCCCAATATTAGGCACTGTGCCACCTGAACTTATCTTCGACAAGTTGGAATCGATCACTCTCGCTTCCTGGTCTACGAGGATCGTTTCAATTGGGTTGTCCCCCAATAATGCATGATAGCGCGCCTCGCTTTTACTCAAGGCCTCCTCCGCGAGCTTGCGGTCGTTTATGTCGATAATAAATGAGTAAAAGTGCTGTAGGCTGCCCTTGCTATCAAAAAGTGGATGTTCCCAAACCTCCACAGAAACCCTGGAGCCATCCTTGCGGATGTATTCCTTTTCAAAACGTTGCGGCTGTCTGGTTTGACGGATCTTCTCTTCCGCCTTTGTCATGACCTCATGCCACTCCTCGGGGGTTATGTCCTTAAAGCGCTTCACTTCGCTTAATTCTTCCTTGCTGTAGCCAGTCAGTTTACAGTAGGCAGTGTTGTAAGTCATTATCCGGCCATCAGGATAACCTACGGCAAAGGGCTGCGAACAACTTTCGAGCGCATGTGCCAGGACCCGCGTTTGTCTTTGGCTTTTTCGCATAGAATTTTCAGCCAGTACCCGGTCAGAGATATCTATCGAAGTTATGATCGCTCCTTCAGAAAAGGGAGATATCCTTATTTGAAGAAATTTGCCGTCATATTTTTGTTTGGGAAACTCTTTTGATACGCCTGAATTTATACATTTCACCAGTTCTTTATGCATGTCGATTTCATGTTTCCCAGCATAATCTTTGTACATCACGTCCCCGATATTAGGCACTCTCCCGCCCGGTCTTCCTTTTGCCAGGTTGGACCCGGTCACTTTCGTTTCGTGATCTACGATGATTGTCTCAATGGGATTGTTTTCGAATAATGCACGATACCGTTCCTCGAGAGCTGACTGTTTCTGCTTTGTCAGTTTTTCCAGATCAATTTCCCTGCTCTCCGCATGTGCATCGTCCTCCCGTGGCTCCTCGCCAGCTCCTCTCAATTCACTTAAACGATTGCGAAGCCCGTTCAATTCCTCTATGAGTTGGTCCTTTGTTTTGTCCTTATCCGTCATTTTCGCTGTCTCAATAAAGGAATTTTTTGAGGCCTCAATATTTCCTCAACTATTGATTAATCGTAAGTTCGGGTGGAGTTTATCCGTAAGGATTTTATAAAAGGCTCACGCCTAAACTCCGAAACGATGTACGGCCATTGTCATTCGCTTAAGGCATTAATCCGGTTGTGCGGAGTTACAACCAAAGTTTAATATATTTCTGCAAAATTCATGCAAACCAAAGTATGGAGTTATATTACCCACAATTTCATATAGTTAACACTAATAGTGATCGAATCACTTTAGAAAAAGTAGCAAATATTTACCAAAGGGTATGAAATCAAATTCCACATATTGTTAAACTATTACATACTTAATAACCGTTCACGGGTTCAGAGGTTCAGGGTTTACCGAAACTCTGAACCTGTGAACGCCTGCCATACTTATATAGAGA
>JAKLQB010000191.1 GCA_022013615.1 Desulfobacterales bacterium
AACACCATCCTATGGGGTAGACTATCATTTGGAGGTAGTCCTCATAGGCCTGAGACATCTTAATCGGGACCAGACCTTTTGGACCCATCCATTTTTCGTAAAACTCATAAAACTTGCCTGTCTTGATAGACCATAGGATGGTGTTATTGACGAAGTCGCGGAAGTCAGAGTTCCCTTCACGCATGATGTAGGCATAGGGCTCGTAGGCGATAGCAAAATCCACGGTCATCCATTTCTCAGGGTCTTTGGCCTTCATGCGAATGCCTTCAAGGAGGCTTCGATCCGTTGAGTAAGCGTCAACTTTTCCTGTGTTAAGGGCCAGCATACCCTGGGGATGTGTTTCGACCACTACAATGTCTTTGGGCTTAAACTCAGCGGCTTTTACCAGTTCCTGAATAGCCTTGAGGTTAGTCGTGGCCCGTGCTGCCCCAACCCGTTTGCCATTAAGGTCTTTAAGTGTCTTGATACCAGAGTCCTTTGCGACCAGGAAGGTTGTTTCGGAAAAAAAGAAGATCAGGCTAAAGTCGGCCACTGCTTCCCTTTCGGCAGTATAGGTCGTTGAGCCTGTCTCAACATCAATCGTTCCATTGACAACCATAGGAATACGGGTCTTTGGCGTTACTGTAAAGGGTTTGATCTGTATCTTTTTGCCAAAGCGATTGCTCAAATTCTCGGCTAATAGATTGGCCATATCAACAGAAAAGCCGACGTGCTTCTCTACTTTAGGGTCCATAAATGCAAATGGAATCGAGCCTTCCCTGAAGCCGACCTTCAAAATGCCTGTCTTCTCAATACGGTCCATTGTTTCGTCAGCCATGGCCGGTACGGCCAGGAGACTCATTGCCATAATGACTGCCACCCCGATACCTAATAACTTTTTCATCAGATCCTCCTTTGTTGTTTTGTTAAAAGCAAAGCCAACCGCCTGCAAGCAGTATAGCGCACCCTGAATCCTCTAATTCATAAAATTGTCAAGATAGGCATAAAGTGCCGGGGAACCTCCTGTATGTAAGAAGAGCACATTCTCATCCTTATTGAAAAAATCTTTGCGCGCCAGGTCAATGAGTCCTGCCATGGCTTTGCCGGTATAAACTGGATCGAGGAGAATCGCTTCAGTTCTTGCCACCATCTTGACAGCCTCAGTCATCTCAGGGGTGGGAAGCGAATATCCCGGCCCCACATAGTCGCCGAAACACAGCACCGCCTCGCGAGGAATATTCCCTTTGATTCCCACGTAATCTGCGGTTCTCTGGAAAAGGTCATAGACAATCTCTTCCTGAGTCTCTTTAGGGCGGCTGACGTTGATTCCAACTACAGGAATATTGCTGTTGGTTCCGTAGAAGCCTGTCAACAGGCCGGAATGTGTTCCAGCACTGCCGCTGGCACAGACCACACGGTCTATTTCCAACCCCTTCTCGAAGGTCTGGTTAAGAATCTCCTGGGCGCAGGATACGTATCCCAGCGCTCCGATAGGATTGGACGCTCCGCCCGGGATGATATAGGCTTTACGCCCCTCTTCTGCTATTTCGCCGGCCACGGCTTGCATCTCCTGCATCATGTCAGAGCCTCCCGGCACGACCTTGATCCTTTCCACCCCCATAAGTTCGAACAGGAAATTATTGCCACTTGCCCTAATATCATAACTGCCTGGCACTCGTTCTTCCAGAACCAGCCTGCATTTCAATCCCTCTTTAACTGCTGCTGATAATGTCAGACGGCAATGATTAGACTGAACAGCGCCGCAGGTAATGAGAGTATCGGCTCCTTTGGTTAGAGCGTCAGCCACGACGAACTCCAGTTTACGGGTCTTATTACCCCCTCCGGCCCCTCCTAACAAATCGTCCCTCTTTATAAAAATGTTTGGTCCCCCGAGTTTTTCAGAAAACCTTGTGAGCTTTTCGATGGGAGTTTGACCTTCGGTATAGCGTCTACGGGGAAATCGTGCGAGATTCATTATATCCTCCACTTCTGACTGGAAAGATCGAGAACGGCATCTATACCGTATTTTTCACAGATATGGATTAAATAGTTTCAGAAAACCAGCGGGCTGTCAATGACTTCTTTTTTAGTAACCGTTCACGGGTTCAAAGGTTTCCCGCTTACAGCGGGATTCAAAGGTTCCATTCTCGTCCCCGGACTGCATTTGGAATGTGTATTTACAGACCTCGTTAAGTGGTTAAGAAGTTGAGTGGTTAAGTAGTTGTTCTCGTTTGTTTTTGTACAGTTTGCATGAAAATTGGACACTCGTAGAATTCAGGAATTTAGGAATTCAGG
>JAKLQB010000192.1 GCA_022013615.1 Desulfobacterales bacterium
CACTCCGGGCCGTTTTCCTGTTACCGGAGCCTGCGAACTGCCTCTGGGTTATCCCAGTGCCTGGGTGTCTAATCAGGTTGCAAATGACTTTTACAATAAATTTCAACCTAAGGAATGGGATGGGGTACAAGTACTCTGGATGCATTCAAGCAATCCGAATGTTGTCATTTGTAAGAAACCAGTACGCCAGTTGGAGGATCTCAAGGGGCTGACAATAAGAGCGCCGGGGATTGTCGGTAATACCGTTGCTGCACTGGGTGCAACCCCAGCGCCGACACCGATGATGGAAGTATACGACGCAATGGCTAAAGGTGTGATTGACGGCGTGAATACACCGTTTGAAACCCTTAAAAGCTTCCGGTTTGCCGAGGTTGCGAAACATGTCACTGCAAGCTGGCAGGTTGGTAATCTCTACACCTTTTATGTTGCCATGAATAAGAACAGCTACAATAAGCTAACCCCGGACCTTAAAGAAATCTTCGATCGCATTTGCGGAGAGTTCAAGGAGAGAATTGCCTTAATGTGGAACTTGATAGACGCTGAAGGCAAGGAGTTTGCAGAAAAAAAGGGCGTGGAAATCATCGAGTTATCCCCGCAAGAGGCAGCTCGCTGGAAGGAGGCTGCCGCACCTGTAGTAGAAAACTATGTAAAGGATATGGTTGGCAAAGGGTATTCAGAGGCTGAAGTTAAAGGCTGGATTGGATTTCTCCGAGAGCGAATTGAATACTGGACAGCTAAGCAGCTTGAACTTCGTATCAAATCTCCAACCGGGCCCGCCGAGATGAGACCTTAGGTAATATTTTTTAAAAGTGATAATAACTTTGTCTTGCTCCCTTGCCCTGCTCTTTCCTGGAAGGGAGAGTTAGGCAAGGGGGAAACCAATTAACCATGTGTGCATTAGAAAAGCTTGAAAGATTCAATCGCCGGCTGAGTGACTGGTTTGAATGGATTGGACTCGCAGGGCTTTTAGTGATGATGATTGTCACCTGCATAGATGTGATTGGTGCCAAACTCTTTCTTCTGCCCGTTTTCGGGGCCATTGACATTGTCGTGCTATCCCAGGTAGTAGCAATCTCCTTTGCTGCCGCCTCCGCACTCATTCTCGGCAGACATGTTCGCGTAGAATTTTTTGTAGTTATGCTGCCAAGGCGTGTCCAGGCCCTTATCGACATCATCATACACCTGCTTGGATTGGCCCTCTTCATTGTGATTATTTGGCGCCTTTGCGTATACGGTTATTCACTTCAAACCGGGGGGGAGGAGAGCGCAACTGCCCGAATACCCCTTTCGCCTTTCGCCTACAGTATTGCCCTTGCCAGTATTCCGGTCTGTTTGGTGTTTTTACTGGAGCTTATTAACGCGATAGTCAGGGTGGTAAAAAGATGAGCCCAGTTGCTGCAGGTATTGCTGGTATTGGTCTTCTCCTATTGCTCTTCCTCCTTAGGATGCCGGTTGCATTTGCCATGGCCTTTGTGGGGGTCGCTGGTTTTGCTTATTTATCTGACCCTGGGCCTGCCCTCAGCCTTCTGGCCCAAGATATCTTCGAGCAATTCTCCTCTTACCCCCTGACTGTTATCCCCATGTTTATCCTCATGGGTACCTTTGCCTTTGCTTCGGGAATCAGCCGAAGGCTTTTCGACACGACCTATACGTGGGTAGGGCAGCTACGTGGCGGCCTGACCATAGCCACCGTGCTCGCCTGTGCCGGTTTTGCTGCCATATGCGGGTCGACCGCGGCTACCGCAGCGACAATGGGCAAGATAGCGCTTCCGGAGATGAAAAAGCATAACTACGATAATGCATTAGCCACTGGTACAGTTGCTGCCGCCGGCACGCTTGGCATCCTTATCCCACCAAGCACGATCTTTATTGTCTATGGGATATTGACCGAAGAATCCATAGGCAAACTCTTCATCGCCGGTGTATTGCCTGGGCTGCTTCTTAGCCTGTTTTATGCCGCAACGGTGGTTCTGCTTTGCCTGCGCAATCCTGGCCTCGGTCCACCTGGAGCCCCAACTAATTGGAGAGAGAAGCTTCGAGCGACTACGGGAATTATCGAGGCCGTCATTCTATTTCTTTTAGCTATCGGAGGGTTATTTTTAGGCTGGTTCAGCCCCACCCAGGCCGGAGCCATTGGGGCCGGTGGTGCCCTGCTCATTGGCTTGGGCCGACGGCAACTTAGCTGGCAAAAATTCTTTGAGGCCGGCAAGGATGGCCTGCAAACATCCTGTATGGTGCTGTTTATTATCACAGGGGCTGTAATCTTTGGTCATTTCATGGCTATATCTACAATACCTTTTGTACTGGCTGACTGGATAGGGCAGCTTCCCATGCCCCCTATGGGCGTTATGGGTGTCATTATTTTTATCTATTTTATAGGCGGCTTTTTTATGGATTCTATGGCCCTGATTGTGGTGACCATCCCAATCTTCTTCCCTGTCGTCATGAAACTCGGTTTTGACCCGATCTGGTTTGGTGTCATCGTTGTGCTGGTAGCTGAGATGGGAGTCATCACGCCGCCGGTAGGGGTCAATGTGTTTGTCATTAAAGGGATTGCTCCTGACATTCCCCTTCACATCATTTTTAGAGGGATATTTCCTTTCCTCGGTGCCCTGATCATCCTTACAATCCTGCTTATGATTTTCCCGGGGATTGCAACCTTTTTGCCCAGTTTGGTTTCCTATTAGAATTAGTCTGAACTTCCCGTGATTATACGCGCAAACAATGAATCTCACTCTTATGCCTCAATTGAGGTGGTACCTGGTATCCCGAAAAGGGTTTGACATCATACAGTCCAATGTGGAGTTCTATTTTGAATTAAATACTTGAAATGGTCTGAGCCAATTTGGACTTGGCTGCAACGATCTTTTCAGAAAGCTGTTTTGTATCGCCCCAAAAGATGCATCCTGTGGCGCAGGCTTTACTGCAGGCTGGTTGTTCGTTGTTTTCGAGCCTTTCTATACAAAGGTCACACTTCACCGCCACTTCTCTATCATCATCAAATTGCATGGCCCCGAATGGACAGGCCTCCATACATTCCTTACAGCCGATACACAGCTCATTATTAATGAGCACGATTCCCCGCTCATCTCTGGAGATGGCATCCACAGGACAGGCCTCCTTACACGGGGCCTTTGCGCAATGGTGACAGTAAATGGGAATAAAGTCAGGAGCCCTCTCGATTACTCTGACCAATCTTGGCCCCACACCGAGCCCATGCTCCTGTTTGCACGCAACCTCACAGGCATGACAACCCATGCAATCGTTCTTAAAAAATATCAAAGAGACTTTTTTCATCTCAATTCCTCCTATTCAACCCCACAGGGTGATATATTGCACAAAAGGACCCTCAGATTGGTAGCCCCCATAACAGGGTCCATAGACTCATGGGAATTGTCCGTAAGAATATTTATGTTGGCAGTATCCCAACCGTGCCCCGGATCTTTTACCTCCGGAAACCACCACCCATGCTCGGCCACAATGACCTGAGGATCAATCCCGTCATTTAATTTGGCACGCTCTTTTGCACGGCCCCTTGGAGACGTTATATAGACCCAATCACCTTCCTCTATCCCATGTTTTTTGGCCGTCTCAGGGTGGATTTCCACAATGGGATCGGGCCTGATCTCCCTCAGCCAGGGAATCATACGGTTGGCGGAATGGAAAAAGGTGGGGGTCCGCAGCCCTGCGTTGAGAATGTACGGGTAGTCCTCAAGGAGGTCCGGCCGGGAAACAGGGCTCTCCGGTATTTCTGTGTATTTGGGAAGTGGATCATGACCCCATTTTTCCAGCACAGTGGAGTATAGTTCCACCTTCCCCGTAGGAGTGGAAAAGCCCTTCTCTTTATACTTATAGTAGGCCTGCTCTCCTTTCAGATATCCCTTTTCCTTAAACTGTTCCCAGGTCAAACCAGTGGGTTCCAGCAAATAGTCGAGGGCGTCTTCCACCGTGTCCCACCATTCCTGGCCCATCTTTTTCCCCAGCTCTTGAAAGATCTTGTGGTCCTGCCAGCACTCACCGATCTCCACCGCCTTCTGCCTGGCCAACGCATAACCGTGCCGCTTCCAGTTGTCCGCTACATGGTTCTGCTCCAACCAGGTGCCGGCTGGAAGAAAGATGTCGGCCAGTTCTGCCGTTGGGGTCAGGAAAAAGTCGATAACAGCCAAAAAATCAATCTTTTTTAGGGCCTCATAGGCCTCTCTGGCGTTGGCCCTTGTAATAACTGGATTTGTGCCGCATAGGAGCCCTGCTTTCAGAGGATAGGGTTTGCCAGTCAGGATGGCATCCCATGCCACCTTGGGGGTGATAAGGGCCACCCTTGAGGCAAGCTTATATTGCTCTCCGCCCAACCGTTTTTTCCGTTGTTCAGGGGAAAGGTCTTTGTGGCGGGAAAACTGAGAAACCGTTCGCACCGGCGGTGGCACAAAGAAAACATTTCCTCCCGCTACGTCCAGGTTGCCTGTTACGGCCATAAGACCTGCGAGAAGACGGGTGCAGTCCGTACAGTTTAAGGTTTGTTCCGTGGGTACTCCCCAGTTGATGCATGCGGGCTTAACGGTGGCATAGGTTCTTGCCGCCTTACGGATCAGTTCCTTTTTAACCCAGGTAATCTCTTCCACACGCTCCAATGGGTATTCCTTAACCCTTTCCTTGAATTCCTCCCAGCCATGGATGTAATTCTTGACAAACTCTTCGTCGTAAAGCCCCTCATCGATGATCACATGGAGGAACCCGAAGGCCAGGGCCGCATCGGTCCCGGGGCGAAGCTGGAGCCAGAGATAGGCCTTTTTTGCAAGAAAGCCCTTCCGGGGATCTATCACTATGAGCTTGCTTCCCTTTTTATAGGCTCGCCAAAAGCCCTCTCCCTTGTACTCGTCCGGATTGGTCCATTGGGGGTTGCAGGCCCACATGACTATACACTTGGGTTCAGCCTTATAATCACAGATCGGCAAATTTCCACAAGTGATCAGGGTCGCTGCAACCCGGGACACATAACACATGTGCCCTGCTGTCAAGACATTAGGCGTGCCCAAGAGGTTGGCAAACCGATAAAGGTGGCTCTCATAATCCCTGCCTGTTCCCTGACCGATGACAATGGATTCAGGACCATGCTCTTTTATGACTTCTTTGAACTTTCCTATTACGGTGTCCAGGGCCTCATCCCATGTGATCCGTTCCCAACCGTTATCCCCTTTTTTCATGGGGTAAAGGATCCTATCGGGATGGTAGGCCAATTGCGTGATGGCCAAGCCTTTGCTGCACAGGGTCCCGTGACTGATGGGGGACTCAGAATCCCCTTCTACTTTAATCACCTTACCGTCTTTGACGTGGGCAATGACGCCGCACCCCCCATGGCAACTACGGCAGACAGTTCGAATTTTCTTTACTTCTTCCATTATTCAACTCCTTTCCATTTTGTTTTATCCTTTTCTCGTTCTTGGCTTATCCAGACGCCTGAAGCTTTTTCTCAATGTCTTCCCGCAGGGATTTCTTATCCAATTTTTCTGCGCCAGTATATGGCATGGCATTGATAAATTCAATCCGCTCAGGCAGCTGTAGCACAGAGGCTTTCTGCTCTTTCAAAAAGGAAATGATTTCGTTCGAGGACAGTTGCGTACCGGCTTTGGGCTGGATATAGGCACAAACCCTTTCACCCATGAGCGCATCAGGCATAGGGATAACAGCCACGGCTGCGACATCTGGGTGACGGTTGATGAGTCTCTCGATTTCCGTGGCACTGATACTCTCACCGCCTCGGTTAATCATTTCCTTGATACGGCCGGTGAGCGTGATATAGCCTTTTTCATCGATTGTGGCCACGTCTCCGGTCCTGAAAAATCCGTCCTTAGTGAATGCCTCTTTGTTCTCATTCGGATTATTATAATAGCCTGTAAATACATCGGGGCCTTTAAGGACCAATTCACCTTGCGTGTTGAGGGGAAGTTCATTCCCCTCTTTATCAATGACCTTATATGTATCATAAGGGCATGTTGGCCTCCCCACGGTAGTACAGATTGTCTCTAAATCATCAGTGGTGCGTGTGATGGTCGTCATTCCTTCTGTCCCGCCATATCCATTGTAAAATTTCATTTTCAATTTTTTCGTGACATCTTTGACGAGATCAGGGTGGCTTGTTCCCCCCGCGCTGTGCATCTTTTTTAAGGAACTCAAATCATGCTTATCAAGATCCTTGTATTGGAGCATCCTTTGTGCCAGTGTGGGGACCCAGATAATGGAAGTCACTTTCTCATTTTCAATGGTCTCACAGATCTCTTTATCGTCTGTGGAATCCAGGAATATAATCTTTCCAAGCATAATAATACTTCCGATAAAGCCCTTGGTGAACGTTAAGTCATGACCTATCGGACCTGCGAGCAGGTTAACGTCCTGGTTGTTCTGCTCCCACGATTTGGAGCAATATTCGATGCCCGTGATGAGACTGTTATGCGTGCGGGGAACAATCTTAGGCGCTCCGGTGGTCCCGCCGGTTGGCCCCATATGGGCCATCTGCATGGGATCTGGTGCTCTGCTGGTAAGACGGGCGAGATTGCCCTCGGTCATTTCAGCATCCTCGATCAGCCTTTCGAGACTTGAAAAGGGCTTATGATCCCTGTCTCCACGAACAGTTATAATATTCTTAAACTCCGGATTCTCCTTTAGGATATCATTGATAATGGGAACGTAATCTGTTTTTTTGTATCTGGAGGCAACAATCCAGGATGTGGCCCCCGTAAGGATAATCAGGTTGTTTATTTCTAACTGGCGATATCGGTCAATTAACAATACCGGGATAGCTCCAATTTTTTGAAGGGCGAAATAGGCAAAAACGAATTCGTTCCAGTTTGGAAGCTGAACCAGGACCCGGTCCAAGGGCTGGATGCCCAAATCTATCAGTCCTATGGCCAGCTTATTTGTCTTTTCACGAGCCTCCCCATAAGTAAGACGCGTCTTCCGATCGACAAAGGCCTCTTTTTCAGGGTGAATATCTGCGGCCCTGTTAAGGATATCTCCAAATGTCAGCCCTGACCACCACCGACACGAGTTATACTTTTCAGCATCCTCTTTTTTATAGGGTGTAAATCCTTCCAAAAACTTCACCATACCTTGCCCTCAATTCCACACACCAATTAAAGTGATAAGGTGATAGCGATAAGAATCTGCTTTTCCCCTCATTCCTTTATATGCCACCTATTTTCAAGCCAACACAGGCTTCAGCGAGGTATTTCATTATTCTGTCGAGAGCCGGATCTCAATTTCTGTGGCTATCTTTTTTAAGTACTCAGAATATTGAGGAATAACCTCATCCTTGACTTGTATTCTCAAGCCTACTGCCCGGATAGCAGCCTGAGAATCAGGTCTGTTAATGTTTAAAGGAACCGCGAAGGCACATATTCCTTCAATTAATTGAAATGTTCTTTATAGAAAACATATGTTCTTTAAGTAAAACTTTAACGCAGGGTTGTCAAAAAGAAAATTAGATGATAGATGGGGATCTTGAATAAGTTTGCAGAAGTATCTTTCACCCCTTTCTCTGGAGAAATGACATGGCTAATATAGGCACTATTGCCATCGTAGGGACATTCGATTCTAAAGGCGAGGAACACCTTTTTCTGAAAGAGAATATTGAGCGGAGAGGTCTCCGCACCCTGGCATTCAATGTGGGGACTAAAGACCCTTCTCCTTTTCCGGCAGATGTGGATCTGTTTTCAGAGCTAAAAAATGAGATAGAAACTATCCATAGTCGGGACAAAGTCATCCAGACCATACTTATGCGCGCACAAGTACTTATTAAAGAACTTTATGATAATGGGCGAATCTGCGGAGTAATTTCAGCCGGAGGTGGGACAGGAACTCATCTCTGTACCAGTATCATGCGGGTGCTCCCTCTGGGGGTTCCCAAAGTAATGGTCTCCACTGTGGCATCCCGGAACATGGCAAACATCGTAGGAACTAAGGACGTCACAATGATGCACAGCGTGGTGGATCTCCTTGGAGTAAACAGCATCTCTGGGGGCGTCCTGGACAGGGCAGCGGGGGCCATTTGTGGAATGGTACAGAGCCAATGGAAGGCCAAAAGGGAGAAAAAGCGCATTGCTCTTACCATGTTCGGGTTTATCACACAAGCTGCTGAAGCCATTAAGCAATTCCTGGAGGATATGGGATATGAGGTGATCGCCTTTCACGCCAACGGTACGGGTGGCACGGCCATGGAAGAGCTGACAGCAGAGGGTTATTTTGACGGCATCCTGGATCTTGCCACCCATGAACTGGCGGATGAACTGAAAAACGGCTATTGCGCAGGTATTGGCCCTGAAAGACTCATGCCGCCGACGGGATTGGACATACCTCGTCTGGTGGTGCCCGGGGGATTAGACTGCGCAGTTCTGGAGTTTACCCGGAATAACATCCCCGATGAATTCAGGGATCGAAAGATCTTTTTCTATGATTTTCGCTCAGCCATCCGGCTCAATACTGAGGAGACCCAATTCCTCGCGGCCCAGCTTGCTGAAAAGCTCAATCATAATCCCACCAATATCAAAGTGCTCGTTCCTTCCCTGGGCTGGTCTGAGGCTGATCATGAAAGTGGACCATTGCATGATCCAACGATCAACAAGGCCTTTATGCTGAAGCTGAAGGAAAGTTTGAACCGCCGGATCGAGATCAAGGAGGTGAACCTTCACATCAATGATCCCTCTTTCGCGAAGATTGCATCAAAAATAATGGATGGGATGCTTGCATCCCCCTCCTTCTCAGTTTCATGACAACGCTTTCCAGACGGACAATTAGAAAATATCAACGAATTCTCAACATCAACCATATTGCCAGGCCGATAATTCCGCAAAAGACAAGCCATATAATATTGTAGCTTCCCAGGGTATCAAATGCCCACCCGGCTAAGGTAGGACCTATAATCCCTCCAATTGATCCGAAGCCCATGAGGATCCCGATCATTTTGCCAAAGGAATCTCTTCCAAAATATTCCCTTAGAATTGCCCCTCTGATGACCATTGCTCCCCCATAGCCTGGAGCGAAGAGGAGAAGGAAGAGGAAAACAACACCTGTCACTTGCACATAACAGAAAGCCAGCATCCCCAAACCCATAAGGAGCAATGCCCAGACCATCACATACTTCTTATCAAAGAAGTCGCCTAACCAGCCAAAACCAAACCTTCCGATAATGCTGAACAGGGGAATAGCTCCTGCAACAAGCCCGGCAGTAGCTCTTGGTACCCCTACACTGCTGAGATAGGGCATGACATGGATGATCACTGCTGCAACGGCGATCATCCTTATCGCTTCTGCCGTGCACAGGTACAGGAAGGATCTCGTCTTAAGCGCCTCCTTAAGGCCAATTTCCACTCCCCTGCCTTGAATTTCGAGCTTTGGGATAGGCTCAACCGATGACTCGCCATCGGGAAGATAGCCATATTGCTCTGGCCTGTCGCGGATAACGAAGGATAAAGGTATTCCCAGGGCCCACATTCCCAGCCCGAGGATGATCAAGGTGGTTCTCCAACCATAAACGTCGATAAGCCTAACGATGAGGGGAACAAAGAATCCGCTGGCACCAACTCCAGAGGCCATCACGCCCAGCGCTATGCCCACCTTTTTATGAAACCAGTTAGCCACTGCAGACATGGTTACTACTACGGTACATCCACCGGCCCCGAATGCAACTAACAAA
>JAKLQB010000193.1 GCA_022013615.1 Desulfobacterales bacterium
CTGGTGGTACCTGGAATTAAGAAAATTCGGGTCAACTCCTCACTCCGGTTTTGGGCTTGGATTTGAACGCCTTATTCAATTTGTGACCGGTCTCGCCAATATCAGAGACGTAATTCCCTTCCCGAGAACCCCCGGAAATGTAAGCTTCTGAGTTTTACCGTGGCGAGTCTTCCTTGAAGCAATTTTTTGTTAATGACGTAACGACGTCTCTCAGAGCTTCTATATTGAATGGCTTCATCAATAGAGAGTTGAAGAATTCCTTACTAATATCATTTTCACTAAACCCGGTCATCGCCACTATTGGTGTGTATGATCTATCCGAGCTTCTGATGTGTTTGGCAACTTCACAGCCATTCATCCTGGGCATACGAATATCGGTAATGACTAAATCGAAATCACAGCTTTTATCAAAGTGTTTGATTCCCTCTTCCCCATCGTGAGCAACTTTTACTTCATAACCCATTTCTGTAAGAAATGAGCGTAAGAGGTAGCAGATGTTCTTATCATCATCAATAACGAGAATGTAGCCCATGAAATCTCCAATTTACTGAATAAACCTGGCAGATTTAGATCTTTCTATATCGTCCTTCAAGACTTGTGCCATACCCCTATTAAAATAAGTATTGATTTAAATTCTAAATAGTTAGACTAACTTAATCGAAACAACCCTGATAGAGAAACTGACAAAAACTGACATCGAGCTGTCAAAATGTGTCAAATAGACTACATCTTCCTGGCTAAACTACCTCAAGCCTGTTTGCAAGGCAATGCCAGGCCCACTTGCCTATCCGATCTCTATCAGACAAAAAGAAAGGCTGCTTTTTCATGGGGATGAATTACATGCCAAAATGGCATCTCATAGGTCATTTTGCCGTAGTTGGAATGGAGGAACGTAATTTGGGGGGGAGAACAGGTTTGATCACTTAGTCTATTCCTTAGATCAACGGTTTTCCTCTTAAGGTCAGTTATCGCAATATTCCAGGATAACCCCTGTTGACACATATCCCTGGGGTTCTTCGTCAATAAAATTCCCTTCCTGATATGTGATTTTCCCTCTATATTCTTTCTTTACCACATATTCTCCATCTTCATTTACTTGAATGAGTATCTCAGAACATGAACCACAATACGGCCCTTCTTTTTCCTGGTCTCCCTCCCAAATATAGGGGATCCAGCCGTCGTCTATGGCTTCATTAATGGAATCTACTTCGATTCCGCATATAGCACATTTCATTATTTAGCCTCCATTATTTCAAGAGTTGTTTTACAGAAGAATTCCTCCCATGCCAAGAAAAATGTATGTTCTGGGTCTATAAACGACTTTATAATCAATTTCTTTTAAAAAATTACGATTTTTTATGGCCTGTTATCCATGGCTGGGAAAAAAGGGATATAAAAACAATCTCAAAAGAGTTGTTGAATATATATGAATGTATGTGATAAAGTATTTCTTGGTGAGATGGTGACTACGGGTCCAAGTACCGGGATCATGTCTTTGCCCCGGGGCGTCAGGACAAGTTCCATTGGGAACCTTTTAATCCTGTTTTTCAGGAGCGCCGACATGTGTGTAGCGCCATCTCACTACCTCTTTTCACTTACCCTTACAGTATCCCTTGCTGTGTTCGTTGTCATTCTGTGCCTCTTTTTGGAATTGACGCATCATTTGACTAAGAGTTTCCCGCCTGCCCCAGCCCCAATAGAAACTGAAAAAAGCCCTTTCCCGCAGAATATACAGGGGTGTTATTAGTATATTTTGATTAAAATACAAGGTAAAAAAGATCGGATTGGTCCCTATCCCCGTCATCCTTGTCAATAACAAGCTGAAACAACATTCATTTAAGTGGAGCGAAAGGTAAAAGGGTCAGAACCATGATACGGCACTGGTTCCAGGGCGAAAATATATTAGAAAGGGCGCTTATAATCTCTTTGATCCTGATTCTTCAGAGGTTTAAATCCCCAAACAGGCGGCAGGTATTGTCAAACACAGTTTCCATTACCTCCTCCTTGCTTATGTTTTTTATCCCTGCGATTGCGTTAATGGAAATCACCGCATTGGCAGGTTCGTTGCGCTCATCTGGCGACGAGTTTGTTCCGCTCATTGCTGATAAAAGAAATCATTGCTTTGGCTTTGTTTAAATCGAGGTGAGTAGGGTAGAGACCCGCCGCTGGCTTCAGTTCAGGGTGGTTTGCACCCAGTTCAATATTTCGCTTAGCATCAGAAAGATTCTCGCCTACGGCTATGATAGCGCCCACGCCGGCCGCTCGTGCCCTTTTAATAACCGCGGTCCGATCAGTGTCGAAAACAGGATCGCACAGGTGGGCATGCGCATCTACAATTCTATGATTAGGAAATCCCAATAGTTGATTCTTGTGCTTACAATAATTCATTCAGGTCCACTGACCGTTTTCGCATCTAAGTTAAAATCCGGCTTGCCTATGCCCCAGGGGGTATCGCCTTTCCTGTATCGTTCTTTGTAACGCTTTTCGACCCTCATTTTTCTCTTATTTAAAAAACTAATCCTAAAAGGGCCGAGATAGCCGGGGGATGAACTTTATAGAGCTTCACCGCTCCTGATTCAGGGTTAGCGAAAATTGAAATCGAAATGGTTTAAGACAGAGTTGATCAAAACTTTTTCATTGTCTTATGGCGCCTCTTTTGCGCTTTAGCTTGTTTTTTCTTCCGCTGGACGCTCGGCTTATCATAAAAGCGTCTTTCCTTGATTTCCGAGAAAAAGCCCTCCTGGGTCAACTTCCTCTTAAGATCTTTAATGGCCTTTTCTATTTGATTATTGTGGACAATTACCTTCATATTTCAACTTCCTCC
>JAKLQB010000194.1 GCA_022013615.1 Desulfobacterales bacterium
GATTTCCTTCAGAGAGGGATCGTTTCCAATGAATTTTTGATCCAGCTCGAGATGGGTGAGCACCCTGGGGTCCTCTCCGTATAGGTATTCGTCAGGTTGATATTCATTTGCCCCTGTTGCGATTATTGCTATCCCATGTTCAACGGTCTCTTCCCTGCCGGAAGAACTCAGGGTCGTCTTGAAATTTCCTACAAATCCCTCCACATTTCTTAATTCCGTATCCAGATGAACTTTTACGTTGCTGTCCGACTTAACCGATTTAATGAGATCCGCCAGGTTTTCCTGTATATCCTCTCCCTTCCAGGTCCTGAAGAGATGACGTGCCATGCCCCCCAGGTGAGCGGGGCGTTCCACAAGATCCACCTGGTAGCCCTGATCAGACAGGCTCTTGGCCGAGGCCATACCAGAGATGCCACCGCCTATCACAAGTGCCCTCTGATTTACATCAAGTTCAGCCTCCTCAAGGGACTCCATTAAGGCAACTTTGGCCACGGCCATGCGAACCAGGTCTTTGGCCTTTTCAGTGGCCATGTCCGGATCATCTTTATGGACCCATGAATCCTGGTTGCGGATATTGGTCATCTCAAACAGATACTTGTTTAACCCGGCAGCAGTAAGGGTTTCCTGGAACAGGGGCTCATGGGTCTTGGGCGTGCAGGCGGCAACTACAATCCGGTTGAGGGTATTCTCTTTTATCACCTGGGCTATGGTCTCTTGTGTATCCTGGGAGCAGGTATAAAGATTGTCAGTTACATACTCCACATAGGGAAGGGATGCTGCATAATCCCGCACCGCAGGCACATCCACAACGCCGCTTATATTGATACCGCACTGGCATACGAATACGCCAATACGGGGCCTTTCGCCGAATATATTCCTCTCTTCCGGGACCTCCCTTTCTTTTGTCAAGGTATTCCTTGCCTGGCTCAAGAGGGCACCGGCTTCCGCTGCCGCTGAACTTGATTCAATCACAGACTGTGGAATATCCTTGGGACCGGCAAAAGCGCCGCATACGTAAATACCCTTTTTTGAGGTTGCCACAGGATGGAAGGAATCTGTTTCGCAGAATTGACCTTCCGTAAGATCAATATCAAGGTTTCTGGCAAGTTCTACGAGCTCAGGCGGTGTCTCCAGCCCCACTGAAAGGACCACCATGTCAAAGGACTCATCTGCTGTATCCCCGTTTTCGTCCACGTATGGGATGACCAGAACGTCACTTCCTTCAACAGACTCTATGGCAGGGACCCTGGAACGAATAAAGCGAACCCCATGCTTTTTACTGGCGTCATCATAAAATCGCTCAAAGTCCTTGCCGTGTGTCCGCATATCCATGAAGAAAATGGCACAGTCAAGATCATTCCCCGCATGTTCCTTTGCGATAACCGCCTCTTTTATGGCATACATACAGCAAACCGATGAACAATAACCGTGGTCACATTTGTGGTTATCCCTGGAGCCGACACATTGGAGCCATGCGATCTTTTTAGGCTCTTTGTTATCCGAAGGCCGCACAAGATGACCCATAGTGGGGCCGGATGCAGAAAGTATTCTCTCAAACTCCATGGAAGTGACGATATTTGGATTTCTTCCGTAGCCATAGGCCTCAAATCTGGAAGGATCAAAAGGCTGAAAACCGGTGGCGAGGACGATGGCACCTACATTTAACTCGATGATCTCATCCTGCTGGCTGTAGTCAATTGCGTTAGTCCCACAAAATGCAGAACATATCTGACAGCCACCGGTTTTAAAATGCATACATTTGGTCCGATCAATGGCGGGCGTGTTGGGAATGGCCTGTGCGTATGGGACGTAAATGGGTTTTCGTCCCTTAAGGCCCATATCATACTCAGATGGGATGGGCTGAATGGCGTGCCTGGTAATGTCTTCAAGCTTTATGTGCCCGGTGGGGCAAACAAAGGCACAGGCACCACAGCCCATGCAGACATCTGTCTGAATATGGAAAGGTGTATCCACTTTCATTTCTACACCGCGCCCTGTCAGGCCGAGGGCGCTGTTTCCCATTCGTTCGCAGATACGCACACAGAGCCCGCAGAGAATACAATCATCGTCTTCCTTTTTAAAACGCGGCTCTTTGATGTCATATTGCGCTGCGAGTTCTTTGATAACCTGCACATCCGGACAGCGGGCAAGTAGTAATTCCACAATAAGTTTACGCCCCTTGTGAACCGCTTCAGTGTCCGTGTTGACTTCCATGCCTTCCCATATGGGATAGTTACATGCGGTGACAAACCGGGTTTTTCGGCCATCGAAAAGTTCTACAGTGCAAAGGCGGCACATTCCTGCCGGTTCTAAAGCTTCATGATAGCACAGGGTTGGAATGTCTACTCCGTATTTCCTGGCAACTTCAAGGATATATTGTCCTTCTTCTCCCTGAACTTCTTTACCATTGAGCTTAAAAGTGATCATAAGGTATCCTTACTATACTATTTGATAACAACGGCATTAAACTTACAGGCATCGTAACAGATGCCGCACTTAATGCACTTGTCCTGATCTAATTCATGGAGTTTTTTCTTCTCACCGGTTATGGCTTTCTCCGGGCATTTAAGTGCGCACAGACGGCAGCCATTGCAGGTTTCTTCGTCAATCTCGTAATGGAAAAGGGATTTGCATACCCCTGCCGGGCATTTCTTGTCTCTAATATGGGCCTCGTACTCATCACGGAAATAGTTTATTGTTGTGAGTACCGGGTTGGGGGCCGATGTTCCCAGTCCGCACAGTGAAAAATTTTTGATCATGGTTCCCAGTTCTTCAAGAAGTTCAATATCTCCCTCTTTACCATTTCCTTTACAGATATCGGTCAGGATCTCCAGCATTCGCTTGATCCCTTCACGGCAGGGATTGCATTGACCACAGGACTCTTCTTTGAGGAAATCCACAAAATAACGAGCCACATCTACCATGCAGGTATCTTCATCCATCACGATCATACCGCCCGAGCCCATTATGGATCCCACTTTTGTTAGCTCATCAAAATCCACTCCCAGGTCCAGAAATTTTTCAGGAATGCACCCGCCTGAAGGGCCTCCGGTTTGTACGGCCTTGAATTTCTTCTTCTTGGGGATACCGCCGCCGATGTCATATATAATGG
Source organism: Desulfobacterales bacterium (assembly GCA_022013615.1). The sequence goes on from JAKLQB010000194.1 coordinate 3,113, forward strand.
TCCGTAAACTGGTTCCCATGGGGACCTCTACAAGACCCGTGTTCACCACTTTCCCAACCAGTGAAAATATCTTGGTGCCCTTGCTTCTATCGGTGCCTATAGAAGCATACCAATCCGCACCATTGTTGATAATTACTGGAATATTGGCCCAGGTTTCAACATTGTTCAGGTTAGAGGGGCCTTGTCTATAACCCTTCTCCACAGTATGTATATATTTTGCCCTTGGTCTTCCCGGTCTACCTTCAAGAGAGGCCATTAAAGCTGTTGACTCGCCACATACAAAGGCCCCGCCTCCACGGCTGACATGAATGTCAAAATCAAAACCGGAACCTAAAATATTTTTGCCTAAAAGACCCAATTCTTCCGCCCTTTTCAGGGCAATGGATAAGTTTTTTACTGCCAATGGGTATTCGTGCCGCACATAGACAAATCCTTTATGGGAGCCGATGGCTATGGCCCCAATGATCATTCCCTCCACGATAATATGAGGGTTTCCCTCCAAAAGGCTTCTGTCCATATAGGCACCGGGATCTCCCTCGTCAGCATTACAGATGACAAATCTATCTCCATCATGATGACGGCAGGTCTCCCATTTTATACCGGTGGGGAATCCGCCGCCCCCACGACCCCTTAATCCCGATTTTTTTACCTGGTCAACAATTTGGTCAGGAGTCATAGTAAACAGGGCTTTTTCAAGTGCCCTGTAACCACCCACCGCTATGTAATCTTCAATGCTGGTGGGGTCAATCATGCCATTGCTACCGAAAATGATTCTCTTTTGGAGTTTGTAAAAAGGGATTTCATGTTCATGGGTGATTTTCTTCTTGGTGGCTGGGTCTTTAAAGATTAGAGATTTAATCAACTCGTTGTTTTTAAGGGTCTTTTCGACTATTTCCGGGATATTATCCTCCTTGACTTGAGGGTAAAAAATGCCTTCCGGATGGATGACCATAATCGGACCCTTTTCGCAAAAACCATGGCAGCCCGTGAGCTTTACCTCCAATTTATCTTGCATACCCTGCCTGGCCAACTCCTCCATCAGTGCCTTATGCACTTTCGCTGTTCCATAGGCACCGCAGCCCGAACCGGCGCAGAGTGAAATCAGCCTCCTGTTCCCCTGCTGTTGACTGTCCTGGAGTGAAATCCTGAGCTTTTCCAGCGCCGCCCTATTGTCTGATCCTGTCATGTTAAAACCGAACCTCCGTTACGACTATGCCGTTAAGAAGCAAGTTGTTTACCCTAACGTTGCAGACCTGCACCGAGGAAAAACGCGCCAGAGTGCTCCAGATGTGGCTGAGCACAGCCTTGGACAGGTCGTAGCATACTTAACAGTATGTGAGATCCTGGCCAATGCGAGCACAGGCGCAGATGGTGTGCTCTGGTGCGAGCGTAGCGGTTTTTGCCGGTGTGGGTTTGCAACGTTAGGGTTTGTATCCTTCAATAACATCCACGGCACTGGAACGATCGAGACCACCGTGAGTTTCCTGATTCACCGTAAGAACAGGGCCAGAGGCGCAACAGCCCACGCAACGAACTGCTTCCAGGGTAAAAAGATTGTCATCGGTTGTCTGACCTTCCTTTATTTTCAGTTTTTCTTTTAGTGCATCCATTATTTTATCTGCTCCCCGCACATGACACGCAGTACCGGTACAGACATTGACAATGTATTTGCCCCGGGGCTCGAGACTGATGGTTTTGTAAAAGGTGGCCACGCTGTATATCAAACTTTCCTTAACCCTCAGTCTTTCCATCAAAATTGGAATTACTTCCGGTGGCACATAGTTATACATGTCGCTGATATCCTGCATGATCATAAGCAGGGTTTCAGGATTCACGTTATAGTTTTCGATGATTGCGTCTATCTTTTCCCAATCAATCGTGACACCTGTATCCATTCTCGGACAGCCTCCTAAGGTTCTTTGAAATCAATTGCTATATTTGTGACAGGGCAGTTTTCAACGCAGCTCCCGCATCCGGTGCAGAGTTCCATATTGATGCTGCGTGCTCTTTTTTTGATCTTCACCTTGAAATTTCCAGGGGTGCCCTCCACGGATTCCAAATCCGCATAGGTGATAAGTTCTATGTTCAAATGCCGGCCGACCTCGACCAGTTTAGGGGAGATAATTCACATGGCACAATCATTGGTAGGGAAAGTCTTGTCAAGTTGAGCCATTACTCCCCCTATGGAAGGGCTTTTTTCAAGGAGGTAGACGTAGTATCCGGAGTCAGCCAGATCAAGGGCGGATTGCATACCGGCAATCCCGGCACCAACAACCAGGACCGAACCGACAGGTTGTTTAGACATATGGAACTCCTTAACTCATAATTGGAATATGTGATAGGTATGATAGACTTGATGGTGCGAAACATACTGTGCAACCATTGAAACTGTCAATAAAAATCTTCCCGCCAAATATAAAAAGAGCTTTGTTTTGAAGGTGAAAATGGGGTGGTAGGTGTATGCAATATCAGCGATGACTTGTGTTAGCAATTTATAGTTTTAAAAATAGATTAAAAATATCGGCAGGTTAAAGGGGGTCGAAATTTGTGGCTGTGGAGGGATGGTAATTTGCGTTCTACTGAGGCCCTTTAAGAACTTTTTCCTTTTTTAAGGACCGATTGACAAAAACAGCACATTGTTCACAGGTCCCGCTACACAGGGTTTCCTTTTTTTCCCTGGTTTGTCTTTCGTATTTCAGTCTTGTGATGCAAGTTGTGCCCGTGAACGTTGAACCCTGTCGAAGATCCCGTCTGAAGCGAAGCGGAAGCGGGGAACCTGTGAACGCTTACCTTTATTTTTTGGGATAAAGCTTGCCGCCGATTCGGACAGCCTTGCCCTTTTTGATCAGGCCCTCTTCTAAAAGTTCCTTAATTTTTGGTAGAAGCTTTTCTTTATCCACAGGTTTCTCAAAGAACTCATCCACTTTGAAATAGTCTTCATCTCCCCATTTTTCAAGCCGGACGCCCAGTTCATCTCCCATTCCTGATACCCCAATAATGGGAATATCCTTAAGATCGGGATTTGTACGCACTTTTTTACACACATCAAGCCCGGAGTAGATACTCTCCATCATGACATCCAGCAGAATCAAGTCGGGGTGCTCTTTTTCGATAAGATCAATTCCCTTTTGACCGTCCTCGGCAGTCAATGTTTCATAGCCGTTCCGCTTTAAAAACGTCTCCATTGTGAAAAGGTAATCAGGGTTATCATCTATAATGATAATTTTTGCAGGATCTTCCATACTATCACCCCCTCTTGTAATTTTTTTTCTGTTCATCAAATACCTTCATATGGGATCACCCCATCCTCAAGATGACCCTGAATGTGGTGCCCTTACCGGGAGCAGTCAGGACTTCCACCCATCCACCGTGTTCTTTGACAATCTTATCCACTACTAAAAGCCCTAAACCTGTCCCTTCACTTCCTTTGGTAGAAAAGAATTCCTTGAAGATATTCTCTTGGGCATCTTCATCCATCCCCACGCCATTATCTTCAACTTCAAACTTAAAATGAAATCTGTCATGGAAGTCAGATCTCACAACCACGGCATGAGTATGTTTCTCTTTGTCCTTTTTGCATGCTTCCAGGGCGTTCCATATTAGGTTGTGCAACATCCTGCGAATATTCGTAGGATCCAGATTCATCACGGGTAAGGCCGGGTTTGACCGGTGTTTAAGCTGTATACCCAAGGCCATCGACTTTTCAAGAAATAATCCCACCACATCTTTTACCATCTCCTCGGGGGATACCTTTTGGTACTTGGGATCCCTTTTCTTGGAAGAATACAGGATGTTTTGAGCGATAGTTGAAATCTCTCCGATATTCCGCTTAACAATATCCCATCCTTTGCCCGCAAGCTCCATGTTACCATCTTTTATCCCTTCATCAACCACGTATACGCCACCTTGCAGGCCTTCTAAGATGTTTTTTATGTCATGGGATAGTATCGCAAGGGATTGACCCAAAAAAGCAAGTTCTTTCTGAATCTCCTTAACTTGTGTGATGTTAGTGGACATTTCAATAACAGCTGAAACATTCCCTGAGACGTCCAGTATTGGGGCTGAATAAACGACCAGTTGAGCCGTTTTTCCATTTGATAGTTGTACATCCTCTTCACTGATGTGAACTTTCCTATCCTTAAATGACTTTTGGACGGGACAGGATTTACATATCTCCGAACTCCTTTTATAAGCCATGTGACAGAGCTTGCCGACCCCTTCACCGAAATCCTTCCTGAAATTCTCGTTGGTGAAAAGGATTTGGAGAGAGCGGTTCTGTATGGAAAGATAGCATGGCAGGAGGTCAAGGATTGTCCTGAAACCCAAGTCAACGATGATCCCGGAGTTATCTGGCCGATCTATAAGCCCTTCTTTTGGTTCCATTGTAGTCGTCGATGGATTTTATGCCCATCACCTGGTGGCTGCGTTTACCCTATTTCAAACTATTCTCAATCGCCTGTAAAAGCTCATCGGGTTCTGGTGGCTTTTCGATATAGGCTGCCGGTTCAGCGATTTTTTCTCCCTTGTATTCATCGAGGACTTTCTGTGAATGGAAAAACGTCTTCTTGGACAATGCGGAGAGCATGATAACCGGAATGTCCTTCAGTTCGGGATCATTTTTTAACTCACGATACATATTGATCCCGCTCTCCCTTGGCATCATCACGTCCAGTATGATAAGAGAGGGTTTTCTTTGACGCGCAATCTCCAAGCCTTCTTTCCCGTCCACAGCAGAAAGGGGTTTGTAACCGCTTGTCTCCAATAGTGTGGTGACAAAGATTCTCGCATCCAATTCATCATCAACAACCAGGACTCTTTTTGCCATTTTTTACTCCTCTATGAAATTGCGCAAAGCGGCTTTTTTATTAGTACATATGCCCGGGTAAAGTAAACTGTTTGGCCGGGTTTCTGATGGCAATGACATGACAATGAGCATATTTGGATACATTGGCCACCGTGCTTCCGTGTTCAATCCTGTCCAGTTCAGATTTACCAAGTGTCCCCATAACAATCACGTCAATATCATTTTTTTTTGCATATCGGATGATCTCCACGTCCGGTGACCCGTTCTTGACAGCAAACAGATAATTCCCAAAATCACCCAATCTCTTATCGTACTCTTCTTTCAAAGCTGCTGTCGCCCGCTTCTCTATCTCTTCATTGAAGAAGGCTTCGCCTCCTTCTGCCCCTTCCGGGACATGTTCATCCACGACATGCCTGGAATAAGCATAGGAAGAATGCGGAATATGAAGGATATGTAATTTGGCATTATACTTTTTAGCCAGATCGAGAGCATGAAGAAACGCAATATTGGCGTCTTCGGAAAAATCGGTACAGAACAGGATGTTTTTATATTCTATCATGATGAACTCCTCTTGTGGGTTAGATTGATGGAGGTTGGTCCTTTTCAGGCAGCCTTATAATAAATCTTGTGCCTTTTCCTGCTTTAGATTCAAACTCAATTGCACCTTCATGCTCATCTATGATCTTTTTTGTGATCATTAATCCCAGGCCGGTGCCCCGGCTTCCTTTAGTACTAAAGAACCTCTGGAATATTTTTTCTTTGGTCTCTTCATCCATACCGCAGCCATTGTCCACCACCTGAAACTCTACTGCCCAGCCCCC
>JAKLQB010000195.1 GCA_022013615.1 Desulfobacterales bacterium
CACTTTCCAACTTAGCAACAAAGTTCTTTCCTTACTGCGTCTTCCTGACACGAAATTTCGTTCTTAATGCAATGACAATGGCTCCGGATTCCAAATCATGGCTACGGGGGGACTTGGGGACGCCCTTTAGTTTTACAGTTTTGTGTGCTTTGCATTTATTTTATTTTGAACCCCGAAGATTTTATAGGGAGGGAAAGGGGGACGCCCTTTAGTTTTACAGTTTTGTGTACTTTTCATTTATTTTATGTTGAACCCCGAAGATTTTATATTTTTTTATTGGACAGGATTTACCCCAGTACCATCTGCCGGAGCTACGGGGCAGGCAGGATTAACTGGATTTATTGTTGCTCTGCCAGCTTCCGGATGAAGCTAACAGAAAGCAATCAGGGTGAATTCAAGTTGCAAGTGCACCATGAATAGCATTGTAAATGATTTCATGAGGCGTCTGATAATTGAGGCATTTTCTTGGCCTATGATTTAACTTTTTTACCACAAATGCAAGATCTTTGCTGGTTATATCTCTAAAGTTTGTTCCTTTAGGAAAATATTGTCTTATTAAACCGTTGGTGTTTTCGTTGGAACCACGCTGCCAGGACGAATAGGGATCAGCAAAATAAACACATAAACCGGTTTTTTTCTCAAGCTGTTTGAATTGAGAAAATTCCTTACCGTTATCAAGCGTAAGGGTCTTGCGTATTTTCTTTGGAATACGCTGAAAGGCCTTGATTGAAGCATTGGTCATTGTATTGGCTGTTTTATCGGAAAGCTTGGTAGCGATTAGATAGCGGCTCTTGCGTTCAACGTGAGAGGCAATACCGCCACTGCCCTTGGCACCTTCAACAGTGTCACCTTCCCAGTCTCCGAAACGTTCTCGAGTCTCGACCGCTTCCGGACGCTCAGAGATGCTTACCCGACCAGGAATCAAGCCTCGGCAGGAACCATAGTGTCTCTGTTTGCGACGTTTTTTGTGAAAACGCCTCAGGTGTGTATGTAAATTGCCTCCGTTAATAGCATCCGAATAAATCCACAAGTAGATGGTTTCGTGACTGACACGCATAAGTTCGTTGTTGGGATAATCTACGATCAGTCGCCCGGTGATTTCTTCTGGTGACCAATCCTGCGTGCAAGGATGGGGGACGCTGGCAGGTTTGTAAGGTTATTCACCAAGGGACGGACTTGGGGACGCCCTTTAGTTTTGCAGTTTTGTGTACTTTTCATTTATTTTATTTTGAACCCCGGTTAAATACGCCCTCCGGCCCCGGTTGAATAGGTAAAGAAGATTCAACTGGGTAAAGATTGAACTGGGTAAACCGCTAAGGCGAAGGGATAAGAGATATTGAACCGCGAAGACGCAAAGGCGCTAAGTTGTTTTTTTTAGTTTTTCTGATCGGAACGGACGATCATAAAAATTAACATGCCCTGCGGGCAGATTACTCCTTCGTTTGTGCAAGCCGATTGTGAGCGCCGCCACCCGGCGGGGCTGAAGTTGTCTAAAGCCTCATCCGGACTTGGGGACGCCCTTTAGTTTTGCAGTTTTGTGTACTTTTCATTTATTTTATTTTGAACCCCGGTTAAATACGCCCCAGTACGATCTTTTGAACCGCTAAGGTTATGTCAAGGGAAAAGGGGGACGCCCTTTAGTTTTACAGTTTTGTGTGCTTTTCATTTATTTTATGTTGAACCCCGGTTAAATACGCTTCGCTGTCCTTCGGAATTTAACGGGGTAAACCCCGGTTAAATACGCCCCAGTACGATCTTTTGAACCGCCAAGGTTATATTTTATTAGACAGGATTTACAGGATTTTTTGGATTTTCTTTTATCATTCATTACTTTCCAGAAGAAAGTTATGAATAATAATCAGCCTGCGGCTGAGAGAAGAGAGTACCATGGATATGCCGATATCGGAGGCAACTACATCTTTCAAGTAAATACTTGATCAAAAAACCTATCTTTATCCAGGTATTTTTGCCATTCTCTATGCCTTTTAACACTTTCTATTCTTTTCTTTCTTGGCATATTAATAAAACGGTTAGCCTCAACAGGCCCCAATTCCACAATCAGCGCCTTTATCGCTTTCTTAACCATTAACTCTTCATCCATGTATTTTATTGCTTTCATCGAAGTCCCTCCTTTTCACAGAACGCAACAGGAGTGCCACACCATACCTTTATATTGTGCCTTAAGCATTTTTTAAGAAGAGAATCGTCACAACTTATGAATTCTGCTCCGCATTGTTCTGCAAATGCGACATGCGCTGCATCAGCGACCCCAAACTTCAAATCATATAATTCTTCAGCTCTATTCCTCGCAGCGGCCAAATCTACCGTAACAGATTCCCCCAATGCTTGTAAACGCTCTTGTAACTCAATTCTTTCAAAAGTACCAGATATGGCTTTTATTTCTTCCCAATGAATTGGAGAAACTACCAACCTGTACTCCTCGTTTTTTACTTTTGACAATATCAGATTAGCCGCTTCTGTTTCAAGCAGAATTCTCAACAAAGTTTGATCGTCAAAAGGCCGACTTAAGACACAGACGTCAAGGTAAATAGACTTTTTTTTCTTTTTCACGTGGTAATTGCCTTCAATTCATTCGGTTAAAATTTTCAGCTTCCTTATAGCTATCTTTTATTGTAGGTGGCCTCATTTGTCAAACTCATTTGAGGGAAAACTTTGTGGAAAAGGGGGACGCCCTTTAGTTTTGCAGTTTTGTGTGCTTTGCATTTATTTTATTTTGAACCCCGAAGATTTTATATTTTTTATTGGACAGGATTTACAGGATATAAAGGGCTAAAGGCAAAAGGCTAAAGGCTAAAGACTAAAGGCTAAAGGCGAAAGGCTAAAGGCTAAGGGATGAAACTGGAAAAACAATCAGCCTGTGGCTGAGAGGGCTGTTGGGACCTTAAGTTATAATTTAGGCTATCCCTTTATCATTTCAATAAGCGTATCCTTTGGTATCTGATTCCAAATAGAAATTTTTGTTATAATATCATTAAGGGTACCTTTTGCGACGGGATTGTGATTTGGGATTGTTATCTTATGAAGTCCTGCATTCGTTGATTTCTCGAGTCTAACATGACTTCCACGCTGCCGCACAACCTGATATCCAATACCAATTAAGCAAGAAATGAGATTCTTCCCGGATATTACGGGAAGTTTCTTAGACATGGATTTCTCCCAAATCCATCATGGTAAACAAAGAGGGATGCGGAGCGAAATCCACTAAACTATCCGGATCATCTTCAAAGTGCAGTTGAAGGGCTTCTCTTAGATTATGGGAGTGAAGTTGGGGACGTTCTTTCATATATTGACATATCGAATACAATCTATTGAAAAGGGAAAACGGGGTTGAAATTGCGCGTTTCGTTTTTGTTTTTTGAACCC
>JAKLQB010000196.1 GCA_022013615.1 Desulfobacterales bacterium
CGACATGTTCCCGAAGATCCTTGCAGTCCGCCGTCATCGCCACACCCCTTTCGATTTTCCCGTTTCATTCGTACCATGTACGCCGCCGATCCGCAAGCAAAAGGCCGATCGGAACGTTGACACGGCCCCGGCGATGGTGTATGAGAATGTCGGCGGTCCGGTCGCGGAGTCTGTTTCCCGGGGCGTCACGCCAAAGGGAAGCGGCCGCGTCTCCATTCATGAACCAATGCTCCATAAATTTTTTGCGGGTTCGGCCATGAAAATGATAGCACCCTCCATCCTGTCTGCGGATTTCAGCCGTCTCGGCGAAGAGATCGCGGCTGTCGAGGCGGCGGGGGCCGACTGGATCCACATCGACGTCATGGACGGCCATTTCGTCCCCAACCTCACCAACGCCCGGGACATCGCCGCCAGCGCCGGCAACCCGCGGCAGATCTTTCTCAACTACCCCCTGGGCAACCCTGCAGGAAGGCCCCAAGATCCCGAAAACCAGCGCAGTGTCCTGCGCGAGGGCCTTAAGCTGCTGGAAAATGCCGACAGGCCGGGGATCATCGTCGACCCGCCCTATTCGTGGTCCGACAGCCGCGAGTGGATGGAAAAATTCATGACCGACGAGCACCCCTTCATTTCCGAGGATGCGGAGGCCAAGCGGCAGGAGCTACTGCAAAATGCACGGGAGCAGAAGGCCAGGCAATTGCTGTAGATGGTCCTCGTCCGAGTTATCCGGCTATACTACGACGAGCTAAGCCACGACGGGCCCGTCTTCGCCTTTCGGCTACGCCGCAACAGGCGGGATATTTTCACCACGGATGACACCAGCCGTCTTCCTGTGACTTCAGCTATACGGGATTTGCGACGGTTCCTGAGGGCCAGGTTTTTCAAACAGAATATAACCAAAAGGATCCCATATGGAAAACCGCCAAATTATCGTGTATTCGCAGCCGTTTTGAGGTCCCTGTACCGCACTGGCAGAGTATCTGACCGGCAAAGGGGTAACATTCGTGAGAAAAGACCTAATGATCGACGAAGAGGCCCGGGAGGAATTGTTCAGCCTGGGTGTTCGCTCGGCGCCCGCCCTGATGGTGGACGGCGATGTGGTGACTGGGTTCGACAGGGCGCGCATCGACGCTCTGTTGGGCCTCTGATCACGGCCATCTGCAGCCGCTCTTCGCAGATCTGTCCACAATCCCTCAAGCTCAATACTGACCGCGTGTTTTGGTTTCTCGCCAAGTCGCAAAGGGCGCATAGTGAAAACCAGCAAAATCCTCAACGTGTTAAACGACAAGGGAGAGCCGTGATGAAAAATACCTTTACGCCCTTCTGGCAGGGATTGGATTCCTCGTGATCCTCTTCGGTGCGGCTCGTGCAGCGAAACACGCTGATGTGATCCTCTCGTCTGATTCCGGCGGGGCAGGGATTGTCACCTCCGCTCAAGTCCCGGGCGATAGCGAGCCAACGCCGGGAGTATCGAAATCGGGGGGGGCGACACTGCCTTCGGTTTGCGGCAATTCGAAAAACTGCCGCTCCATTTCATCGAGAACCGCGGGCAGACCGACCCCAGATGTAGCTTATTATGTGAAGGGCCGGGATAAGACAATCTAGTTGACTTTGGCTTGACACACAAGGCCGAATCGCCTATAGTTTGGCCTCAAAAAAAGGACTTCTTATCACACCGGAAACTACTGGGTAGTTGAATTTGCGGACGGAATACTACAGCGGAAAACGCTTTGTTTGCCTGAATGTGCGTAGACTGCTTGTATTTCGGATGGAATGTATTTTCCATGTTGAAGGCGAAACGCCATGAATGCCGCCATTATCGTAGCCCACCCCGATGACGAGGTTATCTGGAGTGGAGGTCTCATTCTGCTGCATCCCGAATGGGAATGGACCGTCTTGTGCCTGTCTCGCAAAGACGATCCGGATCGGTACCCGAAATTCAAGTCTGTCTGCACTCTGATAGGCGTCAGAGGGTTCATCACCGATCTCGATGACGGCGACCCGCTCAAGCCAATCAACAGACGAAGGGAAATCGGCAGACGAATCAGGGAATATTTACCCCAAATACCCTGGGGCCTTTGCATCACACATGGCCGCAACGGTGAATACGGGCATCAAAGACACAAGGAAGTGCACGCCGAAGTGCTTGACCTGATCAATGACGGAGTCCTGGAATGCAAGGATCTTTGGACATTCGCTTACGATTGCGATGCCGGTACCGGGACCTGTTGCGCGGATCCGCAGGCCGATATAATCGTCGAGCTGAGCGAGGAGCAACTTTGCGAGAAACGCCGAATTGTCCGAGAAGTGTACGGATACGATGAAGACTCATTTGAACTCTGCGCATGTATTTCCCCGGAGGCTTTCCGCAGATGGGAAAGCCCAGTTGAGGAGTATATCCGATGAAAGTACTGGTGTTGTATGACTACCCCCCGTCGCCGGGCGGGTTGGCTACCCAGGGCGACCTGCTCTACAAGGGCCTGAAAGAAATAGGCGTGGATGTCTGCGCGGTCAACTTAGAATCCGCGCAGGAGAAAGAATGGTACTACCGCTGGTTTGAGCCCGACGTGGTCGTCGGCATAGGTTATTGGGGCCACACGTCGCATCTTGTGCTTCACCCACAACGCTACGGCGTGCAACCGGTGCCATGGTTGGTCGCGGATGGGTACTTGGGAAACTATCTGGAGATTCTGAACGCTTTGCCTCTGATCCTGGTTACGTCCAACTGGGTCAAGAAGGTGTACGTGCGTGACGGATTGGATGCCGGCAAGATCGAAGTCTTGCCTGTAGGCTGTGATACCGATGCGTTCATTCCGAGGGATCGAGATGACCCGAAAGTCTTGGCCGTCCGCGAAACGCTGGGGGTTGGCGACGACCAGATCATGATCCTGACAGTGGGTGGAGATGCGGCATCAAAGGGCGCACAAGAAGTCATGCAGGCCCTGGCAATCATAGATACCAAGGCCCCCGATTGGAAATATGTCTGCAAGGTCTGGCCCCAGCCGAGGACCGAGCAGCAGAACCTCCACGACATGCAGTTGGCCGTTCACCTTGGAATCGAGAAGAACGTGGTCTTCACTGCCAGCAAGCTCTCGCGGAACTTCATGCCCTACCTGATGGCGGCCTGCGACATTTACGCGGCGCCGTCGCGACTGGAGGGCTTCGGCATGCCCCAGGTAGAGGCCGGCGCGTGCGGCAAACCCGTCATCGGCATCAAGGCCATGGCCATGCTGGACACGCTGGTCCACGGCAAGACCGCCTTCCTGGCCGGAGTCGCCCAGGAGATACGGCTCAAGGAAACCACCCTTGGCCAAGACGAAGGGTACGAGCCCGGGCACCGCGTGGTCTTCAAGAAGGCGCGCACAGCGGATTATCGCGCCAGCATTCACGATATCGCCAACTATATGATGGACCTCATGGACGACGCCCAGCTGCGACAGAATTTCGGACAGGCGGCGCGTAAGAGAGTCGTCGAGCTCTTTGACTACCGTGTTGTAGCAAGAAAGTTCGTTCAAATAGTGACTGACCGTCTGGGGATATCCTGATATGAAGAAACAACGAAGCGACCCCACAACCGAGGCCAAGAGGGCGGCACTGGAGGTTCTTCTCCATAACGCCCGTGGGCCATACTATGGCCTACCACGAACCGCCGGATGGGGCTATCCCGAGCCCTACACGCGCGACCTCATGATCGCCGGTCTCGGCATCCTCGCATCCGGCAACGAACGGCTTATATCACGGCTTCGTCGCGTCCTGGAGGTTCTGGCGAAGAACCAGTCTAACCTGGGGCATATCCCGTCCCTGGTCCACGACCCAGAGGATCGGGGAGCCAGCGACACCACGCCACTGTTCCTGCTGACCCTTGGGTGCTTTCGCAGGGCCACCGGCGAGGCGGACTTCCTCGCCGAAGCGGCTGACAGGGGCATGAGATGGATGGACTATCAAAGCCCCGAAGACCGCGTGATGGTGGCCCAACTGCCCACAAGCGACTGGCGCGACGAGCAGTGGGTCGCTGGATACGGGCTTTATGTCAACACTATCGTTTACAGTTACCTGCGGTTGTTCAATGAGCACGAAAAGGCCTCGCGTCTGCGGCAGTTAATGACTCGATTCACGATCACAGCCGAAGTCAAACATCGGCACGTCCACGAAGGTCTGAAACTTCGCCGTAAACCCTATTATGCCCTTTGGTCCTATAAGGTGTACGGAAGTGAACGGTTCGACCTGCTGGGAAACTCTCTGGCGATCCTCTCCGGCATCGCCTCCCCCACCAGGGCGCGGGCGCTGGTAACGTGGATCGAGCGAGAGTGTGGAGTGCTGCGGGATCGCGGCGAACTGGCTCTGGATCTTCCTCCGAACTGCTTCCCCTACATCCGCCCGGAAGACCCCGACTGGCAGCCCAGGTACGCCAGGTACAACCGACCCGGCGAATATCACAACGGCGGTGTCTGGCCCTTTGTCTGCGGCTTCTATGTGGCGGCCCTGGTCGCGGCGGGCGGGCACAGGCTAGCCAGGAAGAGACTACAGGCCCTGACCAAACTGGTGAGTCCCGCCAGGGAAAAGCCGGTGGCCTTTGGTTTTAATGAGTGGTTCCGCGCCCAGGACGGCACGCCGCAGGGGCAGGACTGGCAGACCTGGTCGGCAGCAATGTACCTTTATGCGGCGACCTGCGTTGAGCAGGGCCGGACGCCCTTCTTTGATGATATCCGCGGTAGTATCCAGACCAGTGTGGGAAGTTAGGGACGCTCGTGAAAAGATGAATAAATCAATTTTTCTGGGATAACACAGTCTATGTCTGTCTCTCCAGCAGTGTCATTACATCATTTTCAATGGTTCCGGCAAGTTCGGCTTCTCGACCTTTGACTACCGACTTGCTTACGGCGGAAGGAGTAAGGCTCAACGCCCATGCAAAACAGGTAGTGCCAGTATCTACAAGGATCTTGCCCAACCGGTCAATAAAGTTCCCATAGTCGATCTTGTCTTTAAATATGGGCTTGCGCTCAACCCCCCGGATAATGATGTGGTGCAATGCTCCGGGCGTATCTACCCTGGCTTTTCCAGGCATGGAGGCAGACTAACATTCCTTGATCCATTTATCAACTTTTTACCAGCGTCCCTCTAATCCCGAAACGTTTTCACATCTTCTTTAAAGGCCTTGAGGACTGGCTTGGAAACTGCTCTTAGTATCGCCAAAAAATTGTCATAAATGACAAAAAAATGTCAAATCGGTTGCTGTGGTGACGTAAGCAGATTGTCTAACCTATGAACCAAAGAAAAAATATTTAGATATATAGTTGAAAATATTACTTAATCGCCAATCGCATGCAAGGTCCTCAGTTTATGGCATAATAATTGTGTAAACAATCCTGATCCATCATATTTTTAAGAATTCAGCTACTTAGACTTCTTGTTCTGAGAGGATTGGGGCGTAGGCGGGCCGGAGGCTCGCAATGATAGCAACTTGGTATTAGAAACGATCCAAATGCTACACTCAGGGAGTGCAGAATTGGCAATAGAATCAAGTAAAAAAGATGAAAGGGGGTTTACGCTTATTGAGCTGATGGTCGTTATCGCAATCATTGGTATCCTCGCCGCTATTGCCATCCCACAATTCACGGCCTATCGACAGCGCGCTTATCTCTCAGCGCTTAAAACGGACGCCCATTCATTTTCCATAGCACAGCATGCCTATTATGCTGATAAGGATACATTTTCCAGCACATCTGCTGCCCTCATGCAAAATCCATATGGTGCTGAAAAGTCCGATAACACCACGGTCCATATAGTAAGTGCCAGTGCAGTCAGTTTCACCATGACTTTTACTGACACCCTCCACGGGCTGGTGGTTACCTATAACAGTACCCTTGGAGGTGTTCAGTGAGTGGGTTAGGGCAAGCGTATGGATTCGGGCTTTGTTCTTTTGGAATCACTGCTTCTTAAGGGCTTCTTTCTCCATCTCTTTTTCAATCATCCGCTCTTTGATTGATGATCGTTCAGTGAAAGCAAAGACTCCCAAGGCATGAAGGAATACGCCAATACCCCATCCAATAAGTGGCCACTTGAACCAGAGTTCTTGGGTTGATGTGAGAAGGTTGATGATAATGAGCAGGATATTCACCCCCACATAGACTGCCAGATGGATGTAAAATCCGATCTTAGCCTCTACTCTTTTCTTGGCTTTTTGGTAAGCCTCTTGGTTTTCCACTTATGCCTCCTTTC
>JAKLQB010000197.1 GCA_022013615.1 Desulfobacterales bacterium
CTTTATGACCAGCCTGTCCACCACCACGCTGAGATCATGCTTCTTGTTCTTATCAAGAGCGATATCCTCATCCAGGAGAGTGAACTCTCCATCTATCTTTACGCGGGTAAAGCCATCCTTTCGAAGCCTCTTTAGCAGTTGGATGTGTTCCCCTTTTCGCCCCTCCACCAAAGGGGCCAGGAGCTGTACCCTGGTCCCCTCTTCAAGCTCCATAATCTGATCCACAATCTGCTGGGTGGTCTGTGAGCTGATTTTCAAATCACATTTTGG
This sequence comes from Desulfobacterales bacterium, assembly GCA_022013615.1. The sequence goes on from JAKLQB010000197.1 coordinate 271, forward strand.
GCAATAAGGTTGCCCCACCCTGGCGAACAGGACCCTTAAGTAATCGTAAATTTCTGTGGCGGTGCCAACTGTGGAGCGGGGATTTCGGTTCGAGCTTCTCTGCTGAATAGATATGGCAGGGGACAACCCTTCAATGGAATCCACATCAGGCTTGTCCATTTGCTCAAGGAACTGCCGTGCATAGGCAGAAAGCGATTCGACGTATCTGCGCTGGCCCTCGGCATAGATGGTATCAAAAGCAAGGGAAGATTTGCCGGACCCGGACAATCCGGTGATCACAATGAGCTTATTTCTCGGGATATCCAGTGAGATATTCTTTAGATTATGCTGTCTTGCCCCTCTTATCTTTATGTATTCTGTTGACATTTGGAAACCGTATACTTCCCTTCCACCTTGATAGAACAAAAGCTATCTTATTTGGAAAATCGTGTCGATTGAAAATACAATGTGAGCACATTCCCAGTCCCGCTGGAGGGAAAACTCAGGCATGAGGAAGCAGGCACATGAATTGACGGCTTAGTTGAGTTGTTAAGTTGTGAAAGAAAACAATTCAACTACTTAACCACTCAACCCCTCAACTTTTGTTTGCCTGTTCTTGACCATAGAAGCGGCCATTCTGATGGCGGCCTTCAAGCTGGAGTCATCGGCCTTTCCGGCACCTGCAATATCGTAAGCTGTTCCATGATCCACAGACGTTCTGATAATAGGAAGGCCCAGGGTCACATTCACCGCATCAGAAAAATGAAGCAGCTTTAAAGGGATCAGCCCCTGATCATGATACATAGCTACAACCGCCTCAAATTGGCCTGAGGCTGCTTTGTAAAACAAGGTGTCCGCTGGGAATGGCCCCTCCACACTGTACCCTTCATCCCTGGCCCTGCCGATTGCGGGGCTGATAATCTCTTTCTCTTCCGATCCAAACAGGCCTGATTCGCCGGCATGGGGATTCAAGGCTGCCACGGCCAGGCGGGGTTTTTCAAACCCAAAGTCTTCCCGGAGGGCCTTAGCCGTTACGATGATTGTCTTGTAGACCAGTTCTTGATCCAAAAGAGCCGGGACCTCTTTTAGCGGGCAATGGATGGTCACCAGGGCCACACGCAGTCTTTCTCCGGCAAGCATCATCACATAGTCATGCGTATCCGTTAGATGGGAAATGAGTTGGGTGTGCCCTTCATAGGCGTATCCGGCCTGGTGCATCAGGATTTTACTTATGGGACAGGTTACCATGGCTTCAATCTCTCCCTTTCGGGTCATGTCCACGGCCCTGATGATATATTCCACCATTGCCTTGCCGCCCTTGACAGTGGGCTTTCCGGGAATTACAGTCTCTCCTTTCAACCGAGACATTGCCAAGAGATCGATCGTGCCTATGATAGACTTGGCCTCGGAGGCATTTGAAATGATATTCAAGGACACCTTTATGCGGCAATTCAAAATGGCTGAAGAGAGAATCTCCGGATCCCCTAAGACCACAGGCCGACACAGACCATAAATGTTTCTATCAGCCAGTGCCTTGATGATGATTTCCGGCCCAATTCCTGCCGGATCGCCCATGGTAATGCCTATGAGAGGAAGGTCTGACAAGTTGCGCACCTCGCAGTGTAAACGGTAATTTCTCAAAAAGTTCGAATTCTGCTGTTGGATTCTAATGTAGTTTTACCGCATGAGGCTTGGCAGAAATAGAGCAATCTGTGGAAAAAACAGGAGAATCAAATTGCACAGGAGTAAGGCTACGAGCATGGGGAGGACCCCTCTAAATATGTCCTCTAAAGGTACGTCCTTGGCCACACCGTAAACCACATAGACATTGACGCCTACCGGTGGCGTGATCACACCCATCTCTGTGATTAGGACTATCACTACACCAAACCAGATTGGATCAAAGCCCAGGGCCTGGGCCACTGGAAAAAATATGGGAATGGTCAGCATAATCATGGCCAGGGCGTCCATAAAGCAGCCCCCAAAAAGATAGATCAGAATGATCACCATCATGATGGCAGAACGGGGGAGAGGAAGGGAGCTGACCCATCCGGCCAGTTCAAAGGGAAGTCTGGTAATGGCCAGAAAATGACCGAAAATTGTAGCGCCGGTCACTATGACCATGACCATACAACTGATTCGGGTGGTATCGGCAAGGGATTGAACAAAACCCTCCCAGGTAAGTTGTCTCCTCACAATTGCCATAAGCAAGGTAAAAAAAGCGCCCGCAGCAGCGGCCTCGGTAGGTGTAAATATGCCAAAAAATATCCCTCCCATAACCATGGCAAACAGGATTAAGGTCTCCAAAACTCCTGTAAAGGCCTTAATCTTTTCTCCCGTGCTGGTCTTGGGGCCTGGGGGAGCAAGGGAGGGGTCTTTCAAGACACGGAGATAGATGGTTAGTATGAAAAGAATAGAGAGGAGGATGCCTGGCAAGATCCCTGCTGCAAAGAGCTTTCCAATAGACTGTTCCGTCAGAATCCCGTAGACAATGAAAATCACGCTGGGAGGGATAAGGATCCCAAGACTTCCTGCAGCAGCAACGGTGCCTGTGGCCAGGCTCATATCATAGTTATACCGTTTCATCTCCGGCAGAGTCACCGTAGCCATGGTGGCCGCTGTGGCGTTGGTTGAGCCGGATATGGCCGAAAACCCGGCACACGCCGCGACAGTTGCCATGGCAAGACCTCCCCGGCGGTGGCCCACCAGTACATAGGCAGAATCATAAAGCCTCCGGCTTATCCCCGCATGAAATGCAATCTGCCCCATAAACACAAAAAGGGGAATCACAGTCAAGCCATAGGAACCAAAAACATCCCAGATATCCATGGCCAAAAGACTCAGTCCTGCGTTAATATTCACCACATAGCTGAAACCCAGAAATCCCAAAAAGCCCATGACAAAGCCGACTGGCATATTGGAAAACAGAAGAATGACCAGGATGGCAATGCCTATGATCCCTATGGTCGTAAGGCTCATTTACCGAACACCTTCATCAGATTTTTAAAAAGATCTGTCAGCAATACAAGACAAACCGCTGCCGCTGAAAAACCGATCCCGTATACAAATGGATAAAAGGGGAGCTGCAAGGTTAGCGAAACCTCACCCGAGGCATAAAGATCTTTTGCGTACAGCACGGACTGCCATGCAATCAAGGCAAAAAAAATAAATCCGAAGGTGCTGGTAATACTCTCGACAAGCCCCTGGATTCTTGCTGGAAAAAGACGAACCACCAGGCTCACCGCCACGTGGCCCTTTTGCACTGTGGTATGGGCCATGGCAAAAGCGACTGCCACGGCGCCCAAAAAACACACCAATTCATATGTGCCTGGGATCGGTCTCCTAAAAAAGCGGAGTATCACGTCTCCACAGGTTAAGACCATCATGACGATGATGGCCGTCCCGGCAATCCAGTAGAGCAGCCTTGCCAGCTCATTGCCAATTCTTTCAAAAAAGCTCATGGCTAAATAATCTTCGTCTCGGGGTCACCCTGAATCTGATCGCAGGGCAGCCCCGAGAGGCTTTTGGTGTTATTTTGAGTACTTCTTGATCAGTTCCCGGACCTTGTTTACGTAGGTAGCACCGTTGGGCGTCTTCGAAATATAATCATTAATTACCGGTTCAACGGCGTTCCGCCATCTGGCACTTTCGGCATCAGACAGGGGGATTAACTCATTGCCCAGTTTCAATGTGAAATTCCGGCCCTCTTGATCCGTTAGATCCCATGTCTGGCCATGGACAAGGACCCAGCCGTTACTCACGTCTTCTATGACTTTCTTCACATCTGCTGGCAGGGCATTCCACTTTGCCTTGTTCATGACGATAAACATGGCAGTGGTGTAACCCACACTGAAACATTCTGTGGTATATTTGATAACCTCCCCTTGTTTCCACCCCTTGAGGACCTCTATAGGGCTGAAGGTGCCTTCCACAACACCCTTCTGAAGTGCCTCATAAGTGCCTCCCTGGTCCATGGCTACAGGTACACCGCCAAGGGCCTCAACCACCTTTGCGCTGAGCCCAGTGGCCCTGATTTTCATGCCTTTGAGATCCTCCAGGGTTCGCACCGGTTTTTTGGTGTGGAGAAGCCCCGGGCCATGTGCATGGACATAAAGGACCTTAACATCCTGCAATTCCTCGGGATTTACTGTTTTTGCAAACTCGTTGGCCACTCGAGTTGCAACAGTACCACTTGGATACCCCATAGGCAGGTCCACTGCAGCCATAACCGGGAACCTACCTCGCGTATAGGCAAAACAGGAGTTTCCCATATCGGATATCCCCTTAACCACCCCGTCATAGCACAGAGGTGCCTTTGTAAGGGTTCCGCCCGGGAAGGCAGTGATCTGCACTTTACCATTGGTACGCTTTTCAACCTCTTTGGCAAAGTCCATTGCTGCTATGGCCTGTCCGTGGGTGGGTGGAAAGAAAATGCTAAATGTCAGTTTGATTGGTTCGGCTTCAGCCCTGATAGCACTCATGGCTAAAAAACCGACTCCTAAACACGCAACTAAAAAAAACAAAAAAATCTTTTTTTTCATTTGGACATCCTCCTTTTCTAAAGGTGTTATAAGAACCTACTAAGACCCCAAAATCATTGCAGCTATGCCTTTTCACCTCCTTTCTATGCACAAAGTGATAGAACGGTTTTAGAAACTCTCTTTTTATATCTTAAATAGAAACAGGAAAATTCCTCGC
>JAKLQB010000198.1 GCA_022013615.1 Desulfobacterales bacterium
GGTTGGATAACATCACCCAGGCCCCAGTTAAATAGGCTTCGCATTAAACGGGGTAAACATAGCAGGAGGTCTTGGTGGCAGGCAATAATTCCCCAAGGCGCTTCCATAGATTATCACGATCCTTATTATCTTTGAAAATATTTCGGCGTTCAATACCGCGGATAATAATCCCGCGGAACGCGGGACAGCACGCCGGGTGCGTCCAATCGGGCTAATCTGGGCATGTGTATTTCTTACCACATCACCTTCACCATGTCAATTTACTTATTTTCCTATGACCGTCCCCCATTTTCCGTTCACATATACGATCATGGGCCACCTCCGTTTTTGCAGTATGTTAGGAGGCGGCCCCTAATCATTCAATGACTGCAACGTTGCTGTATTCAATTGTCAAAGAACGGTTTTCTATTCACTTCGCTTACGTATACGGATTACTCCCGGACTGATTACGGCAAAAGCGTGAGGCAACTCTGTAATGTGTCGTTTGATGGCACTGGATACGGCTTCTGCTTTAGGTAACGGAGATAATCCCGCTAAGCGGATAAGCACAACCCCGGTCATAAGTCTATGCTGGCGGAATACCAACTCCCCGAAGTCTTTGTCCGCTGTCAGTAAAAGGGAGCCTTCCTGGTTGGCAAGGTCAAGCACAACATCATCTGAAATCCCTGGATCCATTTCAGCGACAGACATAACGGTGTGACCATCCTGTCGAAGGCGATCTACGATTTGACGGTCAATATTTTCATCGGCCACGAACTTCATACGGAAACCGAGGTTGAAACGGGATAGATGACATCTGCACGCAAGGCTTCGGCAGCAAAGGCAAGCGCCTCTTGAATTGCTTCCCTGGTGAGACGAGGATGTGCCTCAAGTATCTGGTCAATTGTCTCACCGGCGGCTAACTTCTCTACAATAAGCTCTACAGTTATACGAGTCCCCGCAATAACCGGTTTACCCATCATCACAGATGGATCTGATATAATGAATTTTCTTCTTTGTTCCATTTCTTCCCTCCGCAGGATATTTGGAAAAGCCAAATTTGATGGCCTCGTAAAAAGTCAAAAAACGTCCTTTTTTGTCATTCCGGCGAAAGCCGGAATCCAGTATTTTCAGAAACTTATGAATGACCTGGACCCCGGCTTTCGCCGGGGTGACGACTTTTTACAAGTGCATCTAATTTCAGATATTCATAATACCATTTGTTAATTCAACATGCTATTTTTTTCCAAAAGCCTCACAACTTCCTTTAAGTTATCGTAAAATAGACGCCTTTTTTTTTCCATGTCGGATTTTGCTTCTTTTTTAGTTGTCCAGGCATGGGCAAAGCTGTTTCGATAATCTGCCAGCTCTTTTGCAAAACTCCTTAATATTGTTTCGATTCCATTATTCTTAAGTTTTGTGTAGAACGGCTTTAATGTTTCAGCCTCTTTTTCTTTGTCTTTAAATTCCCACCTTTTTTCCTCATACTGAAACATTTTTATAAATGTTTCTGCATATCTGTGTTGGGGGGACTGTGTTGGGGGGACGGTCATAGCTAAATAAGTAACTCAGTTTTTATCCGATAATTATTTGACTTCGAGATTGCTTCGCCCTTGATAACAGCATACCCCACTCCGGGCTGGGACATCCCCAGCCTTCTCGCCAACTCTCGTTGTGCAAACCCAAGTTCTCTATGCGCCCAAA
>JAKLQB010000199.1 GCA_022013615.1 Desulfobacterales bacterium
AGCAATAATTAGAAATATTTTCAATAAGTTATGCAGGTAGAAAGCGTAGCAGTCAAAACTCAATAAGACACAAAATTGTAGTTATATCCATATAAACCCTACAAAATCGTATTTCAAGGTAAGTGCTTTGTGGGCAATAGCGCAGATTGAAAAACGAAGAGGCTTTGGCCTATAACGGACATGGTTTTGTCGTTCACGGTTTTCTTAATTTCATCAGGTTCTACTGTTCATTATATAAAAAGGTTCATACCCCATTTTCTCCAGACCCAAGGGGGGTTTTCGAGTCAGTTCTTCTCAAACAGCTCCCTGATCTGTTGCATGTCACGAGTCCTGGCCAGGGCTACCATAAGCTGGATTCGTGCCTTTTGGCCTGAGAGCCTGCCAGCCATGATAACGCCTTTTTTGTGCAGACTTTTTCCCCCACCAGGATACCCGTAAATTGGCCACGCCCCGCCCCGGATACATCGAGTAGTCATGACCACCGGAATCCCCTGTTCTACCGTCTCTTCGATGGCCTGAACGGCCCCTGGAGGAACGTTGCCTGAGCCAAGGGCTTCAATAACCAGACCTGCCACACCATGTTGCAGCGAGCAACGGATAAACCGGTCATCCATACCAGTACACAGCTTTACCAAATCCACGTTGGGCTCGATGCCCTCAACACGAAAGTGTGCACGGTCCGTCCGGCGCCGCACAAAGCGAAATTTTTCACCTTCAACAAACCCTAAAGGCCCTAACCCTGGTGCATCAAAGGCATCCACGTTGATGGAATGAACTTTGGTCACTTCCCGCGCTGCGTATAACCGGTCTGTCATAAGTATCATGGCTCCCATATGAAGCGACTCCGGAGCCTGGCATGCCCGGACACTGTACAGCAAGTTCCTCAGACCATCATATCCGGGCTCGTTATGATATCGCATAGCCCCGGTCAACACAACCGGCTTTGGCGAATCAATGACCAGATCCATCATAAAGGCAGTTTCTTCCATGACATCTGTACCATGAACAACCACTGCACCGTCTATGTGAGGTTCTTTAAGAACTTTTTCAACATCTATGGCAAGTTGAAACATACGCTCTGGAGTCATGTGCGGGCTGGGCAAATCGGCCCAATGAATTGCCTTAAAATGCACATCTCTCTGAAAAGGCGTCAATTGATCCACAAGGCTCTGGAACTGCACTTCCGGGACTACACCTTTGGATCCGCGCCCCAACTTCATGGCAATTGTTCCACCAGTGAAGAATATGGCTACAGTGCCTCCCTCCTGAATCTTATTATTAGCGTTTTTCATATCTCCAACCCTGTTGGTCCATCCGCTGGACAAAATCCACGAGATAGTCCACCAGGACCTTTTTCATCTTCTGGCCTTTCTCCTCTGTTGCCTTTTCTGGAGCCCCGCTGGCCCCATAATCGGTAAGTTCCTGAAAGTTCCACATGAGATTCACGTGTGGGTCCATATCCGGAATCATTCCTTTCGCCTGGTTCATGTCCACCAGATGAGGCATAATAGCCAGTGCAATAGATGTCTCTCCCTCTCCTCCATGACCAAGGCCTTCCCATACTTCAAATGTATCTGCGGGCAGCAGGCTTCCCGCGGTCATCCACCAGGCATCCAGGACAGCCAGCCCCATATCCGGGAACTCAAGCTTCATATCCCGGGTAGCTGCCTCGATGCATGGGATGTTACCGTCATGGCCATTGATCACCAGTACCTTCCGTATCCCCCAATACACCAGAGATTGGATAACCTCCTTGATGACACGAGTAAGGGTGTCGTTTGTTAGAGTAATGCACATTGGTTTGTGACGGTAGTGCATACTCATACCGTACCACATGGGAGGCACTACAACGGTGTTTTCCAGTCTCTGAGCGACTTCCGTGGCAATATCATAAGATACAAAGGTATCTGTTCCAAAAGGGAGGTGCCCTCCATGGCTCTCGCAGGAACCAATGGCCAGGAGCGCCTTATCGAATCCTGCTTTTTGAAAGGTTACTTCATTGTATTCCTCAAGTTTTACACTCTTCATGATATCCCCCATTTCAGTATATCAAAAACCCAAAATCCAAAATTCTAAAGGGCAGCCCCCATCTCAGCATTGGAAGCTGCCCTTGTCTGCTTTACTTCCTATGAATTCTTACTTCTCAGGAACCCATGTCTCTAAAAGATCATATTTACCGTTCTTTACACCAATAATAGCCACTGCCTTCATTGGCACGCCACTGGGTCGAGTGTATGAAATCTCGCCGGTGACAGCCTTATAGCCCATTGTCGCAGCCAGGGCCTTTTTAAGAGCTGACTTCTCAGTGGTTCCCGCCCGTGTTATGGCATCGGCGATCAGGCCAACTGCATCAAATCCCAATGGGGCAAAGGCGTTCTCCGGTGGACGGCCATACTCTTTCTCGTAGGCTTCTATAAAGGCCACAACTTCAGGCCGCGGGTCCTCACGATAGGTGTGTGTAGAAAAATAGACGTCGTTGGCCAGCTTGGGACCTGGTACAGTGCTCACCAACTCTGTGTCAAATCCGTCCCCACTTACTATAGCCAGGGATAACCCTGCTTCCCGAATCTGCTTTACCGTAAGACCTGCCTCATTGGGGATGGCCGAGATAAATACCGCATCCGGTTTTGGGGAGGCCGCTTTTAGACGGGCAATCTGTGCGGAAAAATCCTTATCACCCATCATGAAAAAATCTTCCAGAACCAGCTTGCCACCAAGCTCTTGAAATCGTTGTTTAAAGAACTTGGACAATGCCTTGGTAAAGTCCATTGAGTTGTCAGTCCAGACAACCACGTTGCGGGCTTTTAGCTTGTTGTAAGCAAAGTCAGCAATGGCGAAGGACTGGTCATCATCACCAAACGGAGTCATGAACATACAATCCCCCACCCACTTTGGAAGCTCGGGGTGGGTTGCGCCGGAGGTAACAAAGGGTATACCTTTGGCCTGGAAAAGGGGCGCTGATGCCATGACAAAGGTAGTATCACCGTAACCCAGGCCGGCCACCACACCCTGCGACAGGGCCTTCTTGGCGCCAGTGGCAGTGGCCTTCTGGTCGGTCTTGGTGTCGATCCCAATGACCTCCAGCATCCGCCCGCCGAGAAGCCCGCCAGATTCGTTTATTAGTTTGGCCTTGAGCTTTGCACCATGCAAGGAAGGGGCATCAATAGAAGACATGCCCCCTGTTAAATTGTAAAGTGCACCCAGTTTTATAGGTTCTGCTGCCATTGATGCTGCAGTGAAGCACCCCACCATAAACAATACTGCAAAAGTCCCAAAAATAGTCCGTTTCATGATCTTCCTCCTTTTTGATTTTTGTTTGTGTTAACACAGCGGCTCCGCTTGCAATATCTGCCTTGCCACAATGGCAGGCCTTTGACCGCTGCGCAGGCCATGGGCCAAAAGTTAAAAATTAGTTTTATGCCTCACCTCCTTTCACCTTTCCATATTACAAGGTATCTCTTCCTTCAGCAAGGTATCTCTTCCTTCAACAAAGAATCCAGGCCCATCGAAGATCCCGCTATTCGGGGGACGGCTTGGATTTCTATTTTGAATTTAAGGCCCTCTGTGCCGGCTTCATTAGAAAGCCGGGCTCCTGACTGCCAAATATGCCCTGGGGGCGAAAGATTAAAATGAGCAACAGCCCTATAGCTATTATGACCTCGCTGATTCCATAGGCTTCCATAGTTTCCTCCAGCGGCCTTAGAACCTCTGACACCAGGCTCAACATAACAGCGGCAATAGTTGCACCCGTAATACTCCCGGAACCCCCTACCACAACCATTACCACAAGATTGAAGGTCATAACTACAGAAAAAGACGTAGGGGTGATTGCCGTCACCAGATGAGCCCATAATCCCCCTGCCACCCCGGCGAAGAAAGCCCCCAAAGCAAAGGCCATTATACGTGTTCCGGCCAGGGAAACACCCAGGCATTCAGCGGCCATTTCGTTCTCCCTGATGGCCAGCATACTACGGCCCAGCGAAGAATGCTTGACCTTCCAGCATATATAGACAGTGATTACTACCCACAGGTAGACCCACCATAAATTGGTCATCATGGGCAGGCCATTGAGTCCCAAAGGGCCACGAGTAAAACTCTCCACGTTTGTTATAAGGACCTGAAGGATAATGAGAAAACCCAAAGTGGCAACTGCGAGGTAATGCCCTTTGAGCCTTAAGACCGGAAATCCAACGAGAAAAGCGGCAAGGGTAGCGCTGAGCCCACCCAAAATCAGGGCAGGCAGGAGCGACCATTGCTGTGCAGCCAGCCAGGCCGGAAGAGCGGGTAACAGCATGGCCTTTCGAGCCACAGGAAAGGTCAGGATGGCTGCCACATATCCCCCCACTGCCATAAATGCCGGGTGACCCAAAGAGAAGAGACCTGTAAAACCATTTGTCAGATTCAGGCTAACCGCCAGGATTATATTAATTCCCGCAAAGCATACGATGGAGAGGATGTAGTCATTCATGGTGCTGCGCAAAACAAAAACCAGGATCGCGCCGGCCAGAATCAGCATGGGAAAGAACCATCTATGACCATTCCATCCCATCATGCTTTCTCCTCAGTCTTCCGGCCCAAAAGCCCATTAGGTAATACAAGAAGGATCAAGATCAGGGTGGTGAACACAAACGCATCCCGATAGGACGAATAAATGGGTGGCAAGAGACCTACGAAAAGGACTTCACCGAACCCAAGGAGATAGCCTCCAAGCATGGCACCTGGTATAGACCCCACCCCCCCAATGACAGCGGCCACAAAGGCCTTAAGTCCCGGCACAAACCCTAACAAAGGATCGATCTGGCCATATTTGCCACCCCACATCATGCCGGCCACACCGGCAAGACCGCTCCCAATGGCAAAAGCCAACATGATGGTGTGGTTGATGTTAATGCCCATAAGGCGGGCCACATTCAGGTTTTCTGCCGTGGCTCTCATGGCCATTCCCAATCGTGTGAACCTAACCAGTAAAGCCAGGAAGATCATCAAAACCACGGCAGTAACCACAATGCCTAAATCAATGGCGCGAAGAGAAACAGGTCCGAGATGATAGATAGTTTGAAGATAATCGGGGCAAAAGAAGTTCCGGGGCTGAGCAGTTAATAACAAAATACCGAGATTCTGTAAAAGGATGGAAATGGCCAGAGATGTAATAAACCCGGTCACCTGAGGAGCTCCTCTCATGGGCCTGAAGGCCACGCGCTCAATGAGTAGTCCCATGAGTGCTCCACCAATGAAAACCAATATGATAATCACCGGAAAAGAGATCTTACCGCTTATGACCAGCCCCAGGGTCATAAATGCACCGATCATGACGATGTCCCCGTGGGCGAAATTGATAAGTCGTATGATCCCATAAATCATGGTAAAACCAATGGCTACAAGGGCATACATACTTCCCAAAATCAGACCATTTAACAATTGTTGTGCAATGTACCCGTCCATCAAGTTGCCCCCAGATATGCCCTGCGGACTGCTTCGTTTTCTGCCAACTCCTTCCCAGTCCCGGAAAGGGTAATTTGGCCGGTTTCCATGACATAAGCCCTTTGAGCCAATTCGAGGGCCATAAGGGCATTTTGCTCCACCAAAAGGATCGTAGTTCCCTGAGCGTTAATTTGCTCAAGCATTTCGAATATTGTCTCCACCAGGAGGGGCGCCAGGCCCAGGGAAGGCTCGTCAAGAAGAAGTAGTCTGGGCCTGCTCATCAAAGCCCTTCCAATGGCAAGCATCATCTGTTCTCCTCCTGAAAGATTGCCTGCCGACTGCCGTCTCCTATCCAGCAGGATGGGGAAAAGTTCGCAGACCCATTGAAGATCCGATTGAATAGCATGCTTGTCCTTCCTGAGATATGCACCGATCAGCAGATTCTCCCACACATTGAGGTCAGAGAAGACCTGTCGGCCCTCAGGGCAGTGGGAGATACCCATTTTCACTATCCCTTCAGCCGGCGCCTTCGTGATATCCCGCTGGGTTGTATCCGGGTCAGGTCTGAATAAAATCTTTCCTCGACGGGATCGTGTAAGCCCGGAAATGGTTGAAAGTGTTGTGGTCTTTCCTGCCCCGTTTGCTCCGATCAGGGCCACAATTTCCCCGTGTCTCACTTCCAAACTCACGCCCTTTAGGACATAGGTCTGCCCGATATACACATGACTATCTCGAATTTCAAGCATGTCCATGTCCCTTGGGCCTGCCCAGATAGGCTTCTATGACTCGAGGATCATTCTGAATCTCCTCCGGGGTCCCAAGACAAAGGACTTTTCCCTGATCAATCACCTGGATACGCTGACAGGCCCCCATAATCACTTTCATATCATGTTCTACAAGAAGAATGGTGAGATCATGCTCCTGATGGATCCTGGATATGAGCCGGATTATCTCATCTGTTTCTTGAGGGTTCATCCCGGCAGCAGGTTCATCCAGGAGAAGCAATTTAGGGGCAGTTGCAAGGGCCCTCCCCAGTTCGATCTTTCGCTGATCACCGTAAGGGAGATTTTCTGCGAGTTCATCCTTGTAGCCCATAAGGCCAAAGGTGTTCAGGATCTCAAGGGCGCGCTCCTCCATGGCCGCCTCGGAACGTCTCAAAATGGGAAGATTCAGGACCGTCGCCCATAGCCCCGCACCATGGCGCATATGAATCCCCACCTTAACATTATCAATAACTCGCAACCCGTTGAAAAGGCGAATATTCTGGAATGTGCGGGCCATTCCTAAAGCCGCGTTTCGATCAGGTTTAAACCCGGTGATATCCTTTCCCCTGAAAATAATTCGTCCCTTTGAAGGACGAAGCACACCGGTTATGAGGTTGAAAACCGTGGTTTTACCCGCTCCGTTAGGCCCGATCAGACCCATCAACTCACCCTCCTTCAGGGTAAGGTCATATCCCTCAAGGGCACGAACGCCTCCGAACTGCTTACCAAGTCCTTCTACTTTTAATAACAGGGATTCTTCAGTAGCCATTATGGGATCCTTCAGGTCAACATCACGGGCTGATATTCTTCACAAAACAATTACTTGCCCTACCCCACTCTCGATATATTTTTTCGGGTATAAAGACTTTAACTCTTTCGTATGTTGAGTGCAATGGGCAGGGCAAATCACCTCAAAGTCTTCGAACAATTCATATTCATTAAATCCCTAAATTCGGAATTCTTCAATATAATACCACCTTCATCAACCCCAATATCTTTTGCTATTACATGGCATTTCACTTTCAGAAGAAAAAATATGGGCATTCTCTCATTGGAAAGGGCCTCATAATTCCCCTGGCCTTTATTTATTATGAATTCTGAATTGTAATATATTTTTTTTAATCTCATTCTTCAAAGATGGATACAATGTCAATGCCTTTTCAGTGCTTTCCCTTTTTATCTCTTTGTAGGGATCCGGGATTCCGGTAATTTCACTCACTTTCTGATAAATAACCTTGCCACTTTCCGGTGGACTGCTTTCAAGGGGGATGCTGCTCAGCATTCTTCCCACTTCATCTAAAAGTCTCTTTATCTTCTTTTCATCATTTGTTGCGATTCGACCCGCACGGAGTGCCTGTTCCATAAAGCAGGGGAAACAATCAAGATATGTCTTCATAAAAAACCTCTTTTACAGCTCTTAAGATAATGTTTTTGGGGTTTACCGCTTCATCGCCATAAAGAGAAATCTAAGCCTCATTGGGCCGAGATACTGGATACTGGTTTCTGGATACTGGATATCTATAGGGAATCACGCCTTTTTTAGCCAGCATCCAGGATCGAGCATCCAGCATCACTTGATGTAT
>JAKLQB010000200.1 GCA_022013615.1 Desulfobacterales bacterium
CACAGCAAAGATGAACATAGCGATCAAGATTTCCAGCAGGGTGAAACCTTTCCGGCTTATTGAGCTTGTTTGTATTAATGGATTCATTGACACTATTCAGATTTTGGGAAAAACCGGTACAGTCTAAGGCGGTATTGATATTGCTTCTCCCCGCCCCAGGAAACCTTCAGGTCTATTCGTTTGAGCAGGTCCGAGACATTTTCAGGTTCTTCAAATGTGATGTCTTCCACGCTGAGTTCCCATGTGTAACCCGGAAAATCCTCTCCGAAATCGCCCGAATCGCCGGCAAGGGCACCCTGTTCGGCCACCTCTATTTCAGCAATTTTGCTCTGGGCCAGAAGCGGTGCTGTTGTATTGAATTTTGCTTCACTCGCCAGCGAGACACTCTGAGACTGCGATCCAAGCACGGCTGTGAGGGCAATGGCAATGATGGCCATTGCTACCATCACTTCAAGGAGTGTAAAGCCGAATGACTTGCGTTTTTGTATCCGATTAAACATCCTCAAATTCCACATATTTTTCAAGTATCTGGACCCTCCCTAAAAAGGGGCTCAACACAAGGGTGAACTGCCTGCCGTCTTCGGAGGCCAGATGGATAACTGATTGTTGAACATATCCTTTCTTGTTAAACCGGATAGCAGCCTCCCCTGCTACTTTTTTCCCCTTGCCTTTGAGCCATATGTCAAGAATACGCACGCCTCTGGGAAGAGAAGAAGCCCTTTCGTGTGATATCCGTCTTTCTTCTTCGGTCATTGCAGACGATTCAGGCCAGAATCTATTGGACTCGAGGTCGAAATAAAGGACAAAACCCTGTTGTTCCCGGACTGCCTCGTTTCTTATGGTCTTAATAGTCCCAACCAACCTGCGTGTTGCCGTCTTTAGATTGTCGGTCAACACGGCATATCGAAATCGCGGGAGTGTGAGCGCCATCATCATCCCGATCAATAAAACCACCACCGTAATCTCAATAAATGTGTAGCCTTTTTTGTCCAGGGGCATTATTCCAGCTCCCAGTTATTAACATCCTTATCATTGCCTTCTCCGCCTGGTTCTCCATCAGCACCATATGAAATCAGATCAAAATCACTATTAGCACCGGGCGAAAGATAGATAAATTCATTGTCCCATGGATCTTTTGGAACCCTGCCTTTTTCCAGGTATCCCCCATCCCGCCAGGCCCTGGGAAGCTGACCGACTGATGGCGCCTCAACAAGGGCCTGAAGACCCTGTTCGGTGGATGGATATGACCCATTGTCCAGTTTATATAGCTTTAGAGCAGTCTCAATACTCTCAATCTGTACCCTGGCCTTCATCCTCCTGGCTTCTTCAGGTCTCCCCATAATCCTGGGAATAATGAGTCCGGCTAAAATGCCCAAAATTACAATAACTACCATAAGTTCGATCAGTGTAAAGCCACGCCGATTCATAAATCCAGGTCTCATTATGTTCCCTCCATTAACGTATCATCTGGTTCATCTCAAATATTGGAAGCAGGATAGAGATAACAATAAATCCTACGACAACTCCCATCACCAAAATCATGACCGGTTCCAGCATTGAGGTCATGGCCATAATCTTAGATTCCGTCTCCCTCTCATAGACCTCTGCGACCTTGTCAAGCATATTCTCCAGTTCACCGCTCTGCTCGCCCACAGATATCATTTGTATTACAATGGGGGGGAACCAGCGGCTTTGAGCAAGGGACGTGGCAAGACTCGCGCCCGCCTCTATTTCTTCCATGGCATTATCAATTACCTCGGCAATAAGCGTATTATTGACAATGTTCCGGACGATCTGGAGGGCAGGCAAAGGGGGAACGCCACTTTGAAGCAGGCTGCCGAGCGTCCTTCCAAATCGTGCCATGGCCATTTTCATGTAAATGGCCCCAATAACAGGTGTACGAAGCTTGATTTCATCCCAGATATGATTGCCTCTTGGAGTTTTTATCAACTTTTTTATCAATATGGCACAACCAGCCAGGACAAGCAGGACAAGCCACCAGAAGGACTTGAGAAAATTGCTTACTCCAATCAGCACCAGAGACGGAAGGGGGAGTGTCTGATGCATATCACTGAAAATCTTGGTGATATTGGGGACGATAAAAGTAACAAGGAAGAAAAGGATTATGCTTCCAATAAAAAACATAAAAACCGGGTAGGCCAGGGCTGCCTTGAAGCGACCTCGCAAGGCATCCTGGTGTTCACTGAATTCCGCCAGACGATCCAGAACCAGATCAAGAGAGCCAGAGGCTTCACCAGCCCGTACCATGTTGATGTAGATCTGTGAAAATAATTTGGGGTGCTGGGATAGGGAAAAGGCCAGGCTCTTGCCTTCATTAACGGATTCCTTCACCTGGGCCATAATCTTTTTCAGCAGCGGATTGACAATCTGGGCTATCAGTGCGTCCAGAGATGCCACGAGTGTTACACCGGCTCCCAACAAGATCGACAGTTGACGTGTCGTAGCAGAAAGTTCTGCCGGCTTAACCCGTTGAAAAATACTGGAGATAGTTACTGAGCTGGAGGGCACATCTTTGGGCCTGGAAGATGTCATTTTGACCTGGACTGGAAAAATTCCGGATCCCCTCAGCTTCTTCCGAGCCGCTACCGCGCTGTCGGCATCAATAATGCCGTGCACATTCTTGCCGGCCCCGTCAAGGGCCGTATATTCATAGACTGGCATAATTCAAAGTATAGGAAATCCTTTTTTCAAGATCGGTGAAGCTGCGCAATATAAAATTGCGAAGCCATTTTATAACTTGTTTAAAAATTGGTTTTTTTAGCGGTCTGAGTTTTGCTGTTATTTTAACAATACTGCTGGTACCTGTCAATAGAGAGGAACCATAAGGCAGGCTCAGGCACCCAGGTTTTGAACCTGTTATGGAGCGCATCGCTTTTCAAAATCACCTCCCTGCCCTCACGGGTGACGATGCCGGGCGCAACATTATGGGCTTTACAAAAAAAAGGCAAGGTCTGTGATGACCTTGCCATAGATTTATGAATATAATTTGGTTAGGCTCTCAATGGTACTTGTAGTACCCTTTACACCTTCTTGCATTTGGCATCCGGTCCATTTATTGGTGCCTTGAACATCTTGACTTATTCGTTGCAGTTCATTAGCATTTTGTTGGGTTTCGAGGAAATGG
Organism: Desulfobacterales bacterium; assembly: GCA_022013615.1. The sequence goes on from JAKLQB010000200.1 coordinate 3,146, forward strand.
GAAAAATCAGGATTAAAACTTTATTGTTTTTTGCTGCGGCAATCGGCCTCCTTCTATTGAGCGTGTCGCCAGCCTTATCAGATCAGATCATCATTAATAGCGATGATCAATTTGAATTTGCACGCAGCGTTATGAATGGCGGGGATTATACCCGGGCCATAGTTGAATTTGAGAGGTTTACCCATTTCTTTCCCGGCGATCCCCGGGTTCCAAAGGCTCGCCTTCACATCGGGATATGCTATCTAAAGGATCGCCGCTATGAAGCAGCCCGGGAAGCCTTTTACCAGTTCATTAAATCTGAACCGGATAGCCCCCTCTCCGCAAAGGCCATTTTTCTGATCGGTGAGTCATATTATCAACAGGGTATTTCAAAGGAGGCTGAATATTATTTTGTGCAGGTCATAGAAAAGTATCCTGATGTGGATTTGAAAAACGCCGCCCTCTATCGGCTTGGGTGGACCAGGATGCAGGAAAATAAATGGGGAGACGCATCGGAGGTTTTCGAGAAGGTTGAAAAGGACAGCCTGTTCTATGAAAGCTCCCGGGAACTTGCAGAACAAAGCCTTAAAGGAGAAGAATTACCTGAAAAAAGGCCGGCATACGCCGGGACACTGGCCATTATCCCGGGTCTCGGACATGTCTATGTTTCCCGATACAGGGATGCAATAATATCATTTTTGGTGAATGGACTTTTTATATGGGCAGCAGTGGAGGCTTTTCAAAGTGATCAGGATGTATTGGGTGGAATTCTGACCTTTATAGAGCTTGGGTTTTACAGCGGCAACATTTATAGCGCGGTTAACGCCGCCCACAAGTATAACCGAAAAGTGCGAAATGATTTCAGGGGGAATTTAAAAGACGGGCTTGATCTCAATCTTTTTACTGCAAGGAAGGGCCAGATAGGGTTAGCCCTGACATTTTGGTTTTGATACAGCCGCAAAAAAGCACCCCGGTGAAATTGACTCTGTATTTCACTGGGCCCCGATAGCGGGATCTACGCTACGCTCCGACAGGCAAAACACACAAAAAAACAATTTACATATTGGAATATCAAATAGTTATGGGCGTCAAAAATATAAATTCCTTTAAAAACCAATCCCACTTAAGACGGGATCTTCGACTTTCCACTATTCTATCATTCCACTATTCCATGCATGAGGCAAGATTACCAGGCCTCAGTAAATATCTATAATTTTCCCGCCTTGGCAGAGATTTCCGAGATGTTCAATTTGCAGTAATGGCTGAGTTTCCTATGGCAACCCCTATCAAGCCACTCAGGCTGTCGAACATTGAAAGATCGTCCTTTCGGAATCCCTCGAAAGACCCTGGCGAAGAGTTCAGGTACATTGCGCCGCGCACTTTTTTGTTGGTTACAATAGGGACATACAGAGTGGAACTCATCTGCTCTGTGTCCATATCCCCTAATTGATCGGCTTGCGCCACATAGGTTGTGTCTGATACCTTGACCGCTTTGCCGTCCTTTACAATCCGGCCCAACAGGCCAAAGTTATAACGAAAAGTTTCATTGCCATTCTTTTTTCTTGATTTGCAAATAACCTCCTCTACTTGGCCCTTTTGATTATTAAATGCGAGGATTGCTGCCTTGTCAATTCTTGGGAGCGTATCGAAGACGTGCCCCAAAAGTTTTTCAAGCATCCCATCGATATTCAGCGACTGGCCGAACATTCCTGTTATTTTGTCTAATTCCAGTTTTTTTGGCGATGCTGTGCGCCTTTCATTTATCAGGTTATTCTTTAAACTCGAGGTATCAGTGTCAGAAGACTCAGGTGAGGGGATTTTACCAAACCTGATCACTGTATTTCCACATGAGACTGTATCTCCATCACCCACCTCAAAGGCTTCTCCTGATGTAATCACCTCACCGTTAAACCGAGTGCCATTGGTGCTCATTAAGTCCTCGATAAAGAGTGTTTCCCCTACTTTGAAAATCTTCAGATGCTTTCTCGAAACCATTATATCTTTGATTTGAATGTCATTTCGTGCAGACCTGCCAATAAACATGGTCTTTTCCTTGAGGTCAAATTTTTTGCCTTTTGCAGGCCCTTCCATGACCCAGAGTTTAGTGGGTATCACCTGTTTTTCTTCCAAAAGTGACATGTCTTCTTTTGGGCGATTATCGGAAGCATTAGCTTTATCGGAGAAGGCACGCCCTTTAAATGCGGGGTTTTCGCTAAAGTTTTGAATTATATGACCTCTTGGTTCGGGGGTTCCAATATTTATCTCTACAGTATCCATGAGTATCTCCTTAATATTTCTTTTTCCCTTTGCAGGGAATTGTGTTTGATTCAGTTCTTACAGCAAGTAATGTACCAAACTCCATTGAAATAAATTTGGCATTATTTCTCTATAATTGCAGTACGTTAAACTATGATATAAGTTCCAGAGCACCCTGTGTGTAAAAAAATACCACTACCTCTTGAGAAATCACTTTTCGGTATTTGGTAAAAGTTTACATACTTTAAGCAGTAAAGGCGTAAACTCTCAATATTTCCGGGCTATATTGGCGAAATCCCCCCCGCCCCCCTTTACAAAAGGGGGGAGTTTGAGGAAAATGTTGAAAACAAGCTTTTTAGCCATTTTCAAGACAGTATTTGGAAAATTTGTCGTCGATGGGAACGGGATACTTTCCGTCAAAGCAGGCAAGACAGAGATTTTCCCTGGGGATTTCCGTCGCCTTTACCAGGTTATTGATATTTAAATAACCAAGGCTGTCAAGGCCAATAAAATCGCGGATTTCCGCCACAGATTTCTGGGGTGCTATAAGTTCACCCCTGGTTGAAAAATCGATCCCGTAATGGCAAGGAAACCTATGGGGTGGACAGCTCACAAGCATATGGATCTCACGGGCACCTATTTTTCTCAAAGTCTTTATTCTTGTCTTGGCCGTGGTTCCTCGAATAATGGAGTCTTCTATGATCAAGACCCGCTGGTCCTTCAACAGGTCTTTTACTGGGTTTAACTTAACCTTTACGCCAAAATCCCTCATGCTCTGGGAGGGCTGGATAAAGGTCCTGCCCACATAATGATTCCTGATCATACCCATCTCAAGGGGAACGCCCGATGCCTGGGCATATCCGATGGCCGCATAATTACCAGAATCGGGAAAAGGCATCATTAGATCCACTTCCAGGGGAAACTCCCTGGACAAAAGTTCCCCCTGTTTTTTACGAAAGACATATACGTTCTGGCCAAACACATTGCTGTCGGGCCTGGCAAAATAGATCAACTCGAAGATGCATTGACTTATACGGGACTCTATGCCTGACGGGATGCTCTTTAGTCCATTCTTGTTGATAATAAGGATTTCACCCGGTTCAATATCCCTGATGTATTCCGCCTCCACCAGGTCAAAGGCACATGTCTCCGATGCAAGGACGTACCCTGAGTCCAGTCTTCCAAGGCAGAGGGGTCGAAAGCCGTTTGGATCTCTTGCCGCAATGATGGTATCCTCAGTCATGACAATTAGGGAATAGGCCCCCTTTACCTGTGCCATGGTCTCTATCATGGCCTGCTCCATCCCCTTCTTGAAGTATTTTGCTGTCAAATGAAGGACCACTTCTGTGTCCATACTGGTCTGGAAAATAGATCCCGTGCCTTCCAGTTCAGAGCGAATCTGGCGGGCATTCACAAGATTTCCGTTATGGGCGATTGAAAAAGACGTCCCGGAATAGTAAATTCTGAAAGGCTGGGCATTTGCAAGGAGGGAGGAACCGGTGGTGGAATACCGCACATGCCCAAGGGCCATATGCCCTTTAAGCCCGTTTAGGATCTCTTCATTAAAGATTTCCGGAACAAGACCCATGGCCTTATGCTCTGACACCTGCTTCCCGTCAGAAGTGACAATACCGGCGCTTTCCTGGCCTCTGTGCTGCAAGGCATAAAGCCCGAAATAGGCCAGCTTGGCCGCATCCTCATGACCATAGACCGCAAAAATCCCACATTCCTCTCTGGGACGAGAGGGGGCAAACAATTTTTTTGGACATTTTTTCATAACGTCTACATCTCAGATTTGTAAGTTCTCAAAAAGCCCAATTTATATAAGGAAAATCCCCCTCGATCCCCCTTTGCAAAAGGGGGAAGGAGATCATCAACCCCTTAATTCCTAAATCCCTCAATTCCTAAATTTTAAGTTTTTAAGTTTTAAGTTTTTCAATCGTCAATAGTCAATAATCAATCGTCAATCGCCTATGGTACTCCTGTATCGCCTTTACCTCAAGCTTTCCTTCGGTTATGGCCTTGATTGCCAGGGCTGTGGCCCTTGCTCCCGCGAGGGTTGTTGTATAAGGGATGTTGAAAGTGAGGGCGGCCCGTCTAATAGCGTAGGATTCAGAGACTGCCTTCTTGTTGTTAGTGGTGTTAATGACCAGGTCAATCTGTCCATTCTTAATCATATCCACTACATGGGGTCTGCCCTCCCGGACCTTATTCACTCTCTGAATGGATATTCCATGTTGTGAAAGAAACCCTGCGGTGCCACGAGTGGCCAGAATCTTAAACCCCAGGTCATAAAGGTTAAACACAATCTCAAGCAGGGCCATCTTGTCTTCGTCCTTGACGCTTACAAAGACGGTCCCTGACAGGGGCAGTTTTTGCCCTGCAGCTAACTGTGACTTGGCAAAGGCCAGCCCGAAAGAACTGTCAATTCCCATCACTTCCCCTGTAGATTTCATCTCAGGGCCCAGGATCGTATCCACCCCAGAAAACCGGTCAAAAGGAAAGACCGACTCCTTGCAGGAAATATGTGATGGCACAACCTCCCGGGTAAAGCCTAAGTCTTTAAGGGTTTTTCCCATGATAACCTTGGTCGCAAGCTTTGCCAACGGGATACCGGTGGCCTTGCTCACAAAAGGGATGCTTCTTGAGGCTCTAGGGTTCACCTCCAGGACATAGATTATGCCCCGCCTAATCGCGTACTGGATGTTCATCAGGCCAACCACATTCAACTCCTTAGCGATGGCCTTTGTATATTTTTTTATTTTTCCCACAATTTCAGGGTTCAGGGAAATTGGCGGCAGGACGCAGGCACTGTCTCCACTGTGAACGCCTGCCTCTTCAATATGTTCCATAAGTCCCCCGATCACGGTATCCCTGCCGTCAGAAATGGCATCCACATCGATCTCTGTGGCATTATCGAGAAATCTGTCAATCAATATTGGTTTGCCCGGGGATACTTCCACCGCGTATTTCATATAATATTCCAGGTCCTTCCGGTCATACACTATTTCCATGGCACGGCCGCCCAGGACAAAGGATGGCCGCACAACTACGGGATAGCCGATTTTATCAGCCACGCCGATGGCCTCTTGTTCATTGCTTGCGATTCCGTTTTCCGGCTGCAGAATGCCCAGTTTCTTAAGAAGGCCCTGGAAACGTTCCCTGTCCTCGGCCCGGTCTATACTGTCCGGACTGGTTCCAAGAATAGTTACCCCTGCCTCTGCAAGGGGAACAGAAAGATTCAGTGGTGTCTGGCCGCCAAACTGGACAATGATCCCTTCGGGTTTTTCCTGTTCGACAATATTAAGTACATCCTCCCTGGTCAGGGGCTCGAAATAGAGTTTGTCGGATGTATCATAGTCAGTGCTGACAGTCTCCGGGTTACTGTTGACCATGATACTCTCTATGCCCATCTCTTTCAGGGCAAATGATGCATGAACACAGCAGTAATCAAATTCAATGCCCTGGCCGATCCGGTTAGGACCTCCACCCAGAATCACCACTTTCCTTTTGTTTGAGGATCGGATCTCATTTTCCTGTTCATAGGTAGAATAATAGTATGGAGTATAGGCCTCAAACTCGGCCGCACAGGTGTCCACAAGTTTGTAGACCGGCCTTATCCCCTTTGAACTTCGTATCTCCCTGATATTCTGTTCGTTTGTGTCAAAGATTTTCGCCAGTTGAACATCAGAGAAACCGTATTCTTTGACCTTCTTCAGTAATTCAGGATCCCATTGTTGCAAGTCAATACCCGCCCGGGCCATTTCCATCAGCTCCTGTTCCAGGCTTTGTATCTGGTAGATATTATAAAGAAACCATGGATCAATACGGCTTAACTCATGAATCCTTTCCAGGGCCATCCCCTGTTTCACAGCTTCATAAATAAAAAATATCCGATTTGAGTTAGGATTGATAAGCGCCTTTTCAATTTCATCACATTCCGTATTGGACCCTGACCTACCCGAAGTGCCAGTTCCAAGACCAAACCGCCCGATCTCTAATGATCTGATGGCTTTCTGGAGGGCTTCCTTGAAGGTCCTGCCGATCGCCATGGTTTCCCCCACAGACTTCATGGACGTGGTCAGACTATCTTCGGCATCCGGGAATTTCTCAAAGGTCCACCGGGGCACTTTGACCACACAGTAATCAATGGTCGGCTCAAAAGAGGCAAGGGTCTCACGGGTAATGTCGTTGGAAATCTCATCCAGCGTATAACCAATGGCGAGCTTGGCGGCTATCTTGGCAATGGGAAAGCCCGTGGCCTTGGAGGCCAGTGCCGAGCTTCTCGATACCCTCGGATTCATCTCAATGACCATCATCTCCCCGTTTTCGGGGTTAATTGCAAACTGGATATTGGAGCCGCCAGTTTCCACTCCTATTTCCCGGATGATAGCAATGGCTGCGTCGCGCATGACCTGATATTCCCTGTCCGTCAGGGTCTGCGCAGGGGCTACAGTGATGCTGTCACCGGTGTGAACGCCCATGGGATCAAAGTTCTCAATGGAGCAGATGATGACAACATTGTCCTTAAAGTCCCGCATGACCTCAAGCTCATACTCCTTCCACCCGATGAGGGATTCTTCCATGATAATCTCGGAAATCATACTGACATCAAGGCCTTTATTGGCAAGGGTTTCCATCTCCTCCCGGTTATAGGCCACACCGCTCCCGGCCCCTCCCATGGTAAAACTGGCCCGGATGATGAGCGGATAACCAAGCTTCGCTGACACATCTCTTGCCTGGGCTATATTTCTTGCGATCCCGCTCTCAGGGACCCGCAGGCCGATGTGGCCCATTGCATCCCTGAATTGCTCACGATCCTCGGCCTTTAAAATAACCGGGATGGAGGCTCCTATCATTTCCACACCCAATTTTTCAAAAAGTCCTGTCTCAGCAATTTTTACTGCCGTATTGAGTCCTGTCTGACCACCGAGCGTTGGAAGTATCGCATCGGGCCTTTCACGCTCAACAACCTTTGCGACCATCTCGGGTGTGATAGGTTCAATGTATGTGCGGTGGGCTGTTTCAGGGTCTGTCATTATTGTGGCAGGATTACTGTTTACAAGCACAACCTCATAGCCTTCTTCCATCAAGGCCTTGCACGCCTGGGTCCCGGAATAGTCAAACTCACATGCCTGGCCAATGACAATGGGGCCGGAGCCAATGATAAGAATTTTTTTTATGTCAGTGCGTTTGGGCATAATTTTGGATTGACTATTGACTATTGTCTATTGACTATTGCTTTTTCGATTTGGCTCAAGACTGGTGAAGGCGCAACCTTTCTTCTTTCACTACCCGGGATCTTCTTCCCTCCGCTCGATAAGTTAGACAATGTTCCCAGAGTTTATGGTTTGATTTATTACAAAAATCGGTGATAAGTCTATCAAATGTTTTTCCACAAATTGAATATCAGCCGTTTTACCACACAGGCTAATAGTGATTTTGAGTTCATTCTGATCTAAGGGAATTTAATCGGGCCAAGAACTCTTCAGGCATTAGACATTTGTCACTTATAATATGATCAGTAGAAACATGGAATAAAGTGATTTGATCTTCAAGATATTCACGGATATCGTTAGGGGAATGAAATACTCTGTATCTATGTTGCCCTTGCACCGGAGGGAGTATTTCAATTACAGGCCCTTTACGTGAAGAGTCAACATTGAGTGCTACCAGATCGCCAGGATTTAAGTTCTTTCAAAAAGTGCCGGTTTTCAGTGATGAGGACTCTGATACCTAAATCCTCCAAATGGGCTGCTATTGCTGCATCACCAAGTTTACAACCGAGACCTTGGTATTTGTGAATAGTCTCAATCTTGGCCTTCTCCCAATCACTATCTTCTCTGAAAACTGTTTCAGCAAATGAAAGAGAATTTTCAATTCGCTCTCCGAAAGATTAGCCCGCAATTCTTGTAAGAGCTGGCGTCGAAGGATCACCTGCAATTGACCTAAGCGCTCCAATAGTTGAGCACAAGCTGGGAGATCCGGGTGGCGACGTAAGCCAAATATCCAAATATTTGTGTCCAGAACAACTGGTTTATCCCGGATAGTCATGAGTAGTAATCTCTTCCCGAATCCGGCTTAACTCTGTTAAGACATCTTCAACCGAACGGTCTAATTCTCTTTGCCTTTGCAATCTTTCTCTATACCGCCCTGAAAGATCATATAACCCTCGACGGAAGTTCAACTCAACCACACGTCCCCAGAGTGTTTGTTGATCATGTTCTTCCAAAGCTACAATCTTGGCAGCCAGATTTTCTACTGTTGATGGCATATTCACTATCCTCCTCAGGAAATCCTTTTTTTTATCAATTCTTGATGATCTCGTAAAAAGTCGGATGTCGGATTTATAATGCTTATAACCACTTGATATTACTGAGAGCCATTTTTTATTTTTTGCGTATTTTGCCTGCCCTGTGGAATGCGGAGCATATTCCTCTGGGGTGCCTTTTTGCGGCTATATCAACTCTTATGATATTTTCTCATCATTTCTATGAATCTGTCAAACAGGTATGTGGCATCATGGGGTCCCGGTGAGGCCTCGGGATGGTATTGGACTGAAAAAAGGGGCAGTTTTTTATGAATGAGGCCTTCCAAAGTCCCGTCATTTAGGTTGATATGACTCAATTCAACATCAGAATTTTTCAGGGATTCCATGTCTACACAGAACCCATGGTTCTGGGAAGTAATCTCAACCTTTCCCGTTAGCAGATCCTTGACAGGTTGATTGGCTCCGCGGTGCCCGAATTTGAGTTTAAATGTCTTCCCTCCAAGGGCCAATCCCACCAACTGGTGACCGAGGCATATCCCGAAAATCGGCCGTTTGCCTATTTGATTCCTGATAGCATCCACAGCATATGTGACCGCTGCAGGGTCTCCCGGCCCGTTGCTCAGAAAAAGCCCATGGGGATCGAGTTTGTCTATGGTTTCTGATTTTACATCTCCGGGCAGCAGGAGAATCGTACACCCTCTCTTTTCCAGTGAGCGTAGGATATTTAATTTCACCCCGTAATCAATAGCTGCCACACGCCACTTACCATTGATAGCGGGCCACTGGAATTCATCTAACCCTCCGTCTAATCTAACCGGATGGCCGCTTTTCCACAACATGGGTTCTTCGCAGGTTACTTCCCCGACCAGATCCTGACCAGCCATATCGGGCGACTGCCTTGCCTTTTCCACCAGGGAGTCAGGATTCAGATTGAACGTCGACAGGGCGGCTTTCATGGCCCCTTGAAGCCTGATATGCCGTGTAAGCGCCCTTGTGTCTATGCCCTCCAGACCGGGTATGTTACTGGCCTTGAGGTAATCGGCCAGGCTTCGCTGGGACCGCCAGTTGCTCGGGTATTCCTGGTATTCTTTCACAATGAGGGCCTTTACATGAATCCGGCCCGATTCAACATCCTCATCATTAACACCATAGTTGCCAATCAGGGGATATGTCATGGTCACCATCTGACCGCAGTAGGAAGGATCCGTCAATATCTCCTGATAACCGGACATGCTGGTGTTGAAAACCACCTCCCCAACGCTTTCGCCATGGCCAGTAAAGGAACGTCCCGTGAATATCGTACCATCTTCTAAGGCTAATACTGCTTTCATAGTCCCCACGTCCTTCGTACCTTCACTCCCCGCGCATGCAGCTCATCCTTGATCTCTTTGATAGTATAAGTTCCATAGTGAACAATAGATGCAATAAGGGCGGCATCGGCCTTTCCCTTTGTGAATGCGTCATAAATATGAGCAATGCTCCCTGCGCCACCCGAGGCTATGACCGGGATATTCACATTTTCAGAAATAAGCGGGGTTAGTGACAGTTCATAACCCTTTTTTGTGCCATCCGCATCAATTGAATTCAAACATATTTCACCGGCCCCCAGACTTTCTGCCTCCCTGGCCCAGGCCAGTGCGTCAATACCCGTATAGGTTCTGCCGCCATGAATGACCATCTCATAGCCCGATGGAATTTTTTTGGAAGTCTCTACTTTTTTTACATCCATCCCGAGCACAATACACTGGCTGCCAAAGGCCTTAGCCCCTTCAGAAATGATCTTGGAGTTTATTATTGCTTCGGTATTTACACTGACCTTTTCTGCCCCGGCCAGAAGAACTTCGCGCATATCCTCAATGGTCCTGATTCCACCGCCCACGGAAAAAGGTATAAAGATCTCCTCAGCCACACGGTGAACAACGTCTATCATGATATTGCGCCGGTCGCTCGATGCCGTGATATCATAGAACACTATCTCATCAGCGCCCTGTTCATAGTAGAACCTTGCCATCTCAACAGGATCGCCGATATCCACATTTTCCTTAAACTTTATGCCCTTGGTGGTCTTTCCGTCCCTTACATCAAGGCAGGGTATGATACGTTTACTTAACATTGTGGTCCTTTAACTTCTTAAGAGTGTTAGACAGGATAACCCCGCGTTCCGCGGGGCAGGCATGGATTGTAGGTTTTTGAATTCCCTTACGATCCTGTCAAATTTTACCGTTCCATGTACAAAAATTCTTCAAGATCCTCAGGCCAGGAGGGCCGCTTTTCTCCAGATGAAATTGCATGGCAATCAGATTCTTATGGCCAATTATTGACGGGAATTCTATTCCGTAATCGGTAGTACCGATGATGTATTGGTCAGCAGCAGGCATTGGATAATAGGAATGGACAAAGTAAAACTCATCCTGAGGCCTGATCCCCTCCAATACCGGATGCATCCTGACCAGATGCACGCCGTTCCATCCCATATGTGGTATCTTTAGACGTTCATTATCAACGGAAAAAAGAGGTGAGGGAAAAAGCTTAACATCTCCCCCAATTAATCCAAGACACTGAGTATTATTCTCTTCGCTTTTTTCCAGTATGATCTGTGCACCGAGGCAAATTCCCAGGATGGGAGTGCCTTCCTTAAAGGCCTGTGTTAAGCCCTTATCCAACCCAAAATGTCTCAAATCTGCAATTGCCTTTCCAGCGGCCCCCACTCCCGGAAAAATAATCCTTTCAGAATTCAATACTTCTTCCCTATCATGAGTAATGCGGCAGGCAAACCCCAATTTTTTAAGGGCACGCTCTACACTCCTCAGGTTTCCAGCCTTATAGTCAATGATGGCAATCATTTTTTTCCCATTCACTTTGATTTTATTTTACTCCATAAGCTAAAAAGCATTTTTGAAACGATTTTTCAATAGATTTTCCACTTTTGATTGACAAAAAGGGTAGATCGTTAATACTTTGACCTTTCCACTTAGTTCACTTCGTTCATCCCGCCACGGCGGAACTTCGCGATGCTGGTTGCTGGATGCTCGACGCTGGATAGAAAACAGAAAAATATTCATCGTTTCATCCAGTATCACGTATAAGGTTGTAACACACGGGGCTAAAAAAAATTGACATAAATTTTATAATCTTTGTCCATGCAGATGGATAGAAAGGACGGTTAACATGAAAAAGATCGAAGCGATCATTAAACCATTTAAGCTCGATGACGTTAAGGAGGCCGTGTTGGATTTAGGGGTTACCGGCATGACCATTACAGAAGTCAAGGGCTTTGGCAGACAGAAGGGGCACAAGGAAATCTACAGAGGAGCTGAGTATGTTGTGGATTTTCTACCCAAAACGAAGATCGAAGTAGTTGTTGCCTCAGATATGGTTGCCAGGGTAATTGAAACCATCAAGAAGCAGGCCTACACGGGTGAAATAGGAGATGGTAAAATATTTGTCCTGCCCGTGGAAAAGGCCATCCGGATACGAACGGGAGAAGAAGACGAAGACGTCATCTAAAGATTTGGATAAGTTACGTCAACTTATTGAAAATTTCCTTGAATCCAGAGAAGCCCTGATTCTTGAACATACAAAACAGAGTTCAGGGTTTCGCACAACTCGAAGATATACTGGTCTTATGAACCAGTTTATTGGATCACTGTTCTTTACGGCTGGATACACGCACAAGATCAGGGAGGCCAGGGAAAATACACTCGTGGTTGTGGCCTTGGGCGGTTATGGCAGGCGTGAACTCTGCTTTGGATCTGATGTAGACCTGATGGTGATCCACCAGGGCAGGCTTTCCCCTGAGATGAATGAAATTATCAGCCGGACGTTATATGCTCTTTGGGATGCCAAGTTGGATGTAGGGCATTCAATCTTAACGACCCATGAATGTGTCCGGCTGGCCATAAATAATTTCAAGGTTCTAACGTCTGTAATGGACGGTCACTTCCTCCTGGGTTCTCGACCTTTCTTTAGGCTTTTCCAGGTGGCATTCTGGTCAAAGATCGAACGTGAAAAAAAATCCATTCTCAACCAGTTTCTGATTTTCCAGGAAAAGAGAAAGGGAAAATATAGTAGCGAAGAATATTTTGTAGAACCCGATATAAAAGAGGGGCTGGGCGGTCTCAGGGATCTCAATTTCATGGCCTGGATGGCCAGGATCTATTTCGGATGTAAACTCCTCAGTCAGATCAAACATTTCGCGGTCTTTTCCCATTTTGGATTTGATAATCTGAACCGTTCCGGGAACTATCTCCTGAAGGTACGAAATCACCTTCATCTCCTGGCAGGCAGAAAAGAAGACAAGCTTCTGCTTTCACTTCAGAACAAGCTGTCCCGCAGTCTTAATTACGTTGACGGTCCATATATTACAGGGACTGATAAATTCATGCGGGAACTCTACCTTCATCTAAACCGGATTCGCTATGGCCATGAAGAGTTTCTGGCAAAGGCCCTGGATATCATCGCGCCTTTACCGGTGAGTTCAGAGCCAACCGAGGATGACTTGCCCCAGGAGTTTAAGGTGACAAAGGGGAATATTGTTTTAAAAGGAGGAAGGCTTTCGGAAAAAGAGCCCCTGATAATTCTTAAGGCCCTATGCGAGGCCAACCAGAGGGGGCTTTTCTTAGGTTCGGGTTTTATCTGGGAAGCGAGGAAAAAAATCACTACAGAAGGGGAAAAACTCCTTGGGACCCCTGGGGCGAGAGAGCTATTTCTGGAAATTATCTTCAACCCGAAAAACCCAAAAATTATCAGGCTTGCCCTTGAGATCGGACTGATCACCCTGTTTATTCCCGAATTTAAAAGGATAAGGAATCTGGCGGAGTCAGGTTATTATCATGTGGAGACCATTGATCTACATTCCCTGAAGACCCTTGAGATCGTGAATGAGATTTCAAAGGGCACGTATGATGAAAAATGGCCTCTGCTCAGAGAGGCCCTTGAAGAACTGGAAAATGCCCATTGGCTTTTTCTGGCCGCCCTCCTTCACGATACCGGGAAGGGGTATGGGGAAGACCATTCCAGGAAAGGCGCCAGGCTCATCCCTAAGATTCTGAATAGGTTAGGCATCGAAGGAAAAGCCCTTAAGGTAATCCCTTTTCTTGTGAGAGAGCACCTGCTGCTCGCTCATATTTCCCAGCGCAGGGACTTAGGCGATGAAAAAACCTCGGTTCAGGTGGCCCAGATCATCCAGGATAAGGATCTTTTGCAGATGCTGTTCCTGCTGACAGTGGCCGACAGTTTTGCAACCGGGCCTATTGCCCGCAGCGACTGGAGAATCATGCTCCTTACTGAGTTGTTTGTCAAAGTAAGGCGCATCATAGCAGGAGGTGTTCTGGCCTCTCCGGATGCGACTAAAAAAATTGAGGCCAACAAGAGATTGCTCATTGAGAGGCTGGAAACTAATTTTCCAAAAGAAGAGATCATTAACCTTATCGCACAGCTTTCATCCCGATATTTCCTGAACACCACCTTAGAAGACATGGCCGAGCACTTCAGGCTTGCCTTGACAATGGATCAAAAAAAACATTTATGGAAATTGCAAAAGCTCACAAATGTTCCCGTCACCAGGGTGATTCAATGCGTATACGATAAACCGGGCCTGTTCAGTAAGATGGTGGGGGTCTTTACTCTCAATAACATCAAGGTCCTGTCCGCCAACATTTTTACCCTGAAAAACGGCCTTGCCTTTGATGTCTACGATGTGACAAACCCCCCTGACCCGTACCGTGAAGACGAAACGTGGGACAAAATCCAGAGAGAGCTGGATTTAGCCATGGAAGATCGGCTTCAATTAGGGAAGCTGCTCCTTAACAAAAAAGGGAAAATGATGCTGTATTCCGGGGGATATCAAACGCCGATTCCCAAGAAGGTTAAAATCAACAATGAAATTTCTGATTTTTTTACCTTCATTGAGGTGAACACAGGGGTGAAAGTTGGATTGCTCTATGAACTGACAGAACAGATCTCTTCTATGGGTTTGGATATAAGATTCGCCAAATTCAACAGGGACAAAGAAAAAATGACCGGCGTCTTTTATGTCAGAGATTCTTCCGGACAGAAAATACAGGGGGAAGACGAACTCGAGGGCATAAGACAGGGAATATTGTCAGTCCTGAAATAGATGCTTTATTAATTAACCCCTTAACCCATCCCGCAGTAGCGGGGTGATCCCAGCTCTGCTATGCGTGTTAGATAGTGATTTGTGATGTCCTATGGAATAAAGTTCAAATGACAAAATCCAAATGACAAATCAAATCCAAAACCCCAATGTAAAAGTGTTTTCCAAAACGATCAATTATTTATCTTTTTCCCGTTGTGCATCTTCACCAGTGCAGGCTGCGTTGGGATTAATGGGTGGTCATATGTTTTTAAGCATTTGTCATTTGACATTCATTTGAAATTTGAGCTTTTACTTTTGTCATTCCAATTCATTTTATTTACA
>JAKLQB010000016.1 GCA_022013615.1 Desulfobacterales bacterium
GGAGCACACCTATTACCCTGAAAGGTACCCGCTTAATGCGGATGGTCTGCCCTATGGGGTCTCCCCCTGAAAAAAGATTCTCAACCACAGTCTCGCCGAGAAGGACCACTTTGGCCGCGCCTTTCACCTCATCAGGTGTGAAGGTACGGCCAGCGGCAATTACCCACTCCCTGGCCTCAAGGTACTCCGCTGTAACGCCATAGATGAGTGTGGACCAGTTCAGGTTGCCGAACACCACCTGCCCACCCCCTCGAACCGATGGTGCAGCAACCTGTACTATTGGGATTTCCTGTTGAATGGCCGTAGCATCGTCTTCCGTGAGGGTCAGTTGTGTGCCGTGTCCCAATCTAACCCCGCCTGATGTGGTTGTCCCGGGTAACACAATGATGAGGTTTGCCCCCAGGCTGCGTATAAGTTCATTAACCTGAGCCTCGGCCCCGGCACCTACCGAAACCATAATAATAACGGCGGCCACACCAATGATGATGCCAAGAGTAGTGAGCACACTGCGCATCACGTTGACGCGAAGCGCCCGCAGAGAGGCAAATATGGAATCAATGTAGTTCATTACTCAGCAAGTATCTCTTCAGCCTGTTTCGTTCTTTCAACCATCTCATCATTGATCAATCTGCCATCCCGAAACTGGAGGATCCTATTGGCAAAACTGGCAATTTCCGGTTCGTGGGTCACGATCACTATTGTTATGCCCTCACGGTTGAGCCGCTGGAAGAGTGACATAATCTCTACACCGGTGCGTGTATCTATGGCACCTGTGGGTTCATCTGCCAGTATAAGCGAGGGATTGTTCACTAAAGCCCGTGCAATGGCCACACGCTGTTGCTGCCCTCCGGATAGCTGTGATGGTCGATGGTGTGCGCGATCCGCAAGTCCAACAGCATCAAGCACAGCCTCCGCCCTGAGCCGCCTTTCACGTCTCGGCGTTCGCCCGTATAAAAGGGGCAATTCCACATTATCAAGTGCCGTGTTCCTCGGAAGGAGATTGAAGGTCTGAAACACAAAGCCGATCTTGCGGTTTCTGGTCAGTGCAAGCTGATCACGAGTGAAAAAGGAAATGTCCTCCCCATCAAAGAAATAGTGACCATCTGTGGGTTTGTCCAGACATCCGAGGAGGTTCATCAAAGTGGACTTACCGGAGCCTGATGGTCCCATGACTGCCACAAACTCCCCTCGCTCAACAGCCACAGACACATTTTGGAGAGCATGCACTACATGGGGGCCAATGCGATAGTCCTTTGCGAGGTCTTCAGTCTTAAGTAAGCTGGCCACCCTAAAACCCTAACCCCCGTCGTCCGCTTTGCGAAGGCCTGCGGCCGGACTGCCTTGCCCCGATGACCACCTCCTGACCAGCCTTGAGATCGCCCCTGACGAACTCTGTGAAATTGCCGTCACTGATGCCAGTCATGATGTTCACTGGTACAAGTTTTCCATCCCTATCAACAATCCAGACCCGTCCCGGTGACACAGGGTTTTTTGCACGTCTTTCTTCCATTTCCCGGAATTTCTGGCGCTGCTTAGGAGTGAGCATGGCGATTATGGCGCCACGGCTGTCCTGTCGCATGCGCTTGACTTCGCTTCGGATTTCCTCAGATGTGGCCCCTCCCGTGCGAAGGGCTGTAATCTGTTCACGCCCCCTTGCAAAGATATCAGGAAGCTGCGCCTGCTGTTCTTCGGTTAGTTCAAGAAATTCAATGAGCTGTTTGATTAATGCCATCCGTTGTTGTTCACCCAGACCTTCCGAAGTCCCTGGAGCACTGCTCCCAGAAGCTGCATCCGGCCCTGACTTCTTGCCTGGAGGTGTGAATCGCAAGGCTCCGTTCGGCACCTTAAGTACATCCGAACGTTCATCAACCGCAATCTGAACATTGGCGGTCATTCCCGGAAGAAGAAGTAAATCAGAGTTTTCCGCAGACACCACCACCGTATATGTTACGACATTCTGTATGGTTTCCGGTTGTTTGCGTATTTGAATGACCTGTCCCTTGAATTCCCGCCCTGGGAAGGCATCCACAGAAAAGGTCGTTCCCTGGCCCATTTGTATGCAACCAATGTCAGCCTCATCCACGCTTGTATCTACCTGCATCTCACGAAGGTCCTGGGCAATGGTAAATAGCGTTGGAGCCTGGAGGCTGGCTGCCACGGTCTGCCCTATATCCACGCTTCGCCCGATAACAACGCCATCTACAGGGGATCGGATGACAGTATGCTCCAGATCGACCTTGCTCTGGTGTAAAGCGGCCTCCTTTTGTTTCACCTGGGCCTGGGCGTGTTCTACCTGGGCCTTAGTCATCTTGAGTGCGGCCTCACTTGACCTGATCAGAGAATACTTGGCCTTTTCCTCTGCTTCGGCCGCCCGCACCTGGGCCCCAGCCTGATCATACGCTGCCACCGCTTCATCAAACTGGCTTTCCGAAATGATTGATTGCTTGTGCAGTGCCTCCTTGCGATTCCGGTTACGCCTGGCATCGTTTAAGACAACCCTCGCCTTTTCCGTCTGGGCCATGGTCGCCGCAGCTCCCGACCGGGCGTTTTGCAGCTCTGCCCTGGCACGTTCCACTGCCGAGGACTGTATGGCCACGTTGGCCGTTGAGACTGCGAGTTCAGCTTCAAATTGACGCACACGGGCCTCGAAATTCACCGGGTCGATCCGGGCGATAACCTGATCCTGTTGGACCTCGGAATTGAAATCGGCCAAAAGCTCCTTAATCTGACCAGATACCTGAGATCCCACCTGGACCTGAACCAGCGCATTGAGCGTACCTGTGGAGGAAACCAGGCGAACAATTGAGCCCCTCTCAACCTTTGCAAAGCTGAACTCGGACTGCTCACTTTCGTCATCCCCGGAATAATATACCATTGCGGCCACAACGGCGCCCGCGGCCAGGACCACAAGAATTGCCAGTTTGCGCATATCTTTTAATTGTCTCCGAATTGTCCACAGCGTTTTTAGTTTAGTTAATGTTCAATATCTGCCATTGTCAAGCCAAATCATAGGATAGGCACCTTTGAAAAAAAATACACGGTCAGAAATAATAGGAACGGTTTGAACGTTGTAATGCCTTTTTTGACACACAAGAGACTTTCTCCTATACTATTGCGATCGATTTCCCATTTGGAATAAATTATAGAGTTTGCAAGATCTTCAATTAGAAAGATAGGTTTATCAAATGAGGATAGACACCTTTGCATTTGGATCCATTGTCATTGACGGCAATAAATATACATCAGACATGATTATCTATCCTGACGGCCGTGTCGTGAGTTCCTGGCGTAGAAAAAGAGGGCATAAGCTCTCAAGTGATGATATAAGCGAACTTATTGACTCTCAACCGGAAGTCATTATTGCGGGGACGGGTGTCTATGGATTAGTAAAACCTGAAAAAGATCTTCAAAAAATGCTTCAAAAGAAGGGAATAGAATTTTTTCCAGCACGGAATAAAAAAGCAATGGAGCTTTTTATAAGTCAAGAAAAATAACTGCATCAAGCTCAGAGTTCTCCGCATTCTGCTTATATTTTTTAAGGATAGCGCCGCCCTTTCGCGAATATGGCTTCTACTATTGACTTCTCTATTTGGGGTGTCGGTTCCCATCTGAACTGATCATCAAAACGCTTCTTGGCAAATATATGCTTAGCGTATACGATTTTCGGGGATGGTCGATCCGCCAAAATAGGCGGCATCATCTCCGCACTGAGTCTCATTTCTTTTTCATACTCGGCAGTGTCAATCCTCCCCTCAGAATCAAACGGCAAGATACCATAAACCGCCCTTATGATCTGTACTGGCTTTCGCTCTTCAAGTTCTACAGCCACCTCAGCAAACCGCACCCGTTTACCAGCATACTGTGGAAGACGTTCATTAGGATTACGCCGGAGCAAGCGTTCATATCGGGTTAAAGGAAAGCGCTTTATGGAGTCGTCATCATCGACAAGAAGCACTCTTATGCCAATACCCATTTATGATCCAGATTTGGTACCTATTTAAGAGGTTTTTATTTCAAATTCCGGTGGATTCATAATATGTTTTTTAACAGTACACAAATCCATTGTTCTCACAATAGCCTTTTTGTATTTCTCGGGAAACCCGGCAGGCACTCTCAAATCAATGCTGAGCTTTTGACATACCCTCCCACTCGGATCAAATTCACAATTCATTGTCAACGTCATGTCCTTAGTTTCAATCTCCCGAGCCTGGCAGAAATCAAGTGCATAAGTACCCGCGCAAGTCGCAATCGACATCAAGAACAGATTGAAAGGTTCGGGTGTCGTTCCTTCACCTCCATCCTTGATAGGCTGATCAGTCTTAATGACCATATTTTCTATCTTGCCATCAACTTTCTTCCCTCCAGGAAAGACTACTTCAATGGTCTTATCCATAACGTTTTAACCCCCCTGACAAATATATCAATTTATTCTGTCTGACAAGAAAACTGGTGATACAGTCTCAATTTTCAACACAAATGTCAAATGTTGGCTTTTTTCGTGTGCAGCACGCTCGTGCAGAAAAAACCATGAAATTGGCCCGTTTTAACACTGCCTATTGAGTAATTTCTTTACAAAAGTCTACCTTTCCAACTTTCCC
>JAKLQB010000201.1 GCA_022013615.1 Desulfobacterales bacterium
CGAAAAAGCAGGTACTGGTCAAAGGTATCTGCAATGCGCTCAGAAAGCTGAAAACGCTTGAGATCCCCCTGAGTATCGCTGAGATATGCCCTAAGACTCTCAAAGCCCGGCCTTGTGATGCAGGACGGAAGAAGCTTCATCACCCTCCAGGTCAAAATCCCTGGATCAAAAGGCGAACGTTCAGGGAGATCCGGAAGTAATTTTCGAAATACCTCATGGACAAAGTGGTTTGGGAAAGGAAACCGGCAGTTTGCGCATACACCTTGGCGCTGGGCAAGCTGCATGGATACCCACCGCTCCATACCCCTGCTCTGGGCCACAATGACTTCCGTGTCAAGAGGTGAGGCCAGCGGATTCTTGAGGACCTCAGCCAGTCTGGCGGCCAGGGTCTCAAGATGGTTGCTGGTATAAAGTCTTAGGCCGGACAAACGAATCTCCTCGATCTGCTAAAAACCCTGAAGACCACAGAATAAATTGCAGCTTGTTGCTGCAGCCCTTAGTGATTAACCCCTGCCTTTTCAATATTCTCGCGAATGGCCGCGCCAAATTCGGAGCACTTTACCTCCCGTGCGTCCTCCATCTGTCGTGCAAGGTCATAAGTGACAATGCCCTGTTCTATCGTCTTCGTCACTGCCGATGCAATAAGTTCCGCAGCCTCGGTCCAGCCCATGAATTTCAGCATCTCTACACCCGAAAGGATGAGCGAACTTGGGTTTACTTTATCCAAACCAACATACTTGGGCGCTGTGCCGTGGGTCGCCTCGAAAAGGGCGCATCGATCCCCGATGTTTGCTCCTGGGGCCATGCCCAATCCTCCCACCTGGGCTGAGGCTGCGTCCGAAAGGTAATCACCGTTTAAATTAGGTGTGGCAATCACACTGTACTCCTCAGGACGTAAGATGAGCTGCTGGAACATTGCATCCGCAATACGATCCTTTATAACAATACAGCCATACGGAATCTGGCCATTAAGCCTTTCGGATAATTCCGTTTCAGTTACTGTCTGTTCAGGAAATTCCTCCAGGGCCACCCGATAGCCCCAATCTCGAAATGCCCCCTCTGTATATTTCATAATATTTCCCTTATGGACAAGGGTGACACTTTTACGTCCGGTCTCTAACGCATATTGAATGGCCCTGCGCACCAGTCGACGGGTGTTGAACTCGCTCATGGGTTTAATTCCCACCGCGCTTTTGAGAGAGATGGTTGGGCTGCCGGAGTCTTTTAGCTTTTTGTTGACAAATTCAAGTACCTCTTGGGCGTCCTGTGACCCTGCCTCCCATTCTACTCCGGCGTAAACGTCCTCGGTGTTCTCCCTAAAAATCACGACGTTTAGCCGCTCAGGGTGAACTACCGGTGCTGGAACGCCTTGAAAATAACGCACCGGCCGCACGCATGCATACAAATCCAATTTCTGCCTCAATGCCACATTTAGAGAGCGAAAACCGCTCCCAACAGGCGTAGTGAGCGGTCCTTTGATGGCAATGCCGTAACGGGCTATATCTTCCAATGTCCTTTCTGGCAAGCGAGTATCAGACCCATGAAGTTTCTGAGCTTTCTCTCCAGCCAGCAATTCATGCCAAATGATGCGTCTTTTCCCTCCGTAAGCCTGCCTGACCGCAGCATCAAATACGGGCCGGGCCGCAGCCCAGATATCCGGTCCAATTCCATCCCCTTCAATGAAAGATATAATCGGCTTATCCGGTACCACAGGCCGCCCATCGACGTCCCATTCTATTGTTTTCACGGTTCTCTCGTTTTCACTCATATCTTTTACCATATGTCTGTCCCATGCAGCTTAGTATCTTTTGTTTTTCCATTCACTTTAACAGACAACTGACAACAATCAACTGGCATTTCAGGCAATTCTATGTAGCGTTTGCCAGTTCCTGCCGGTGAAAATTAAGACGGCCCCCGGCTAATAGAATTTTTCGCTCCCGCTGGGACAACTCCAACCGACCTGCGAATTCAAGGGCCTTGTGCTTAACCCGTACAACCAACTCATCGCTTTCGGCCACTGCCTTGCGCAAACCCTTAATCTCCAATATATCGCCTTGTTCAATTTGTTCATAATCCTCATCCTTGATGACTACAGGTAATATACCGAAATTTATCAGGTTGGCACGGTGGAGACGGGCAAAGGACTGTGCCAGCACCACCATGACCCCAAGGTAACGGGGAGCAAGGGCCGCGTGTTCCCGGCTGGAGCCCTGACCGTAATTTTTGCCTCCAAGAATTGCAACAGGGCCTGCGATTTTCGCCTTTTCGGCGAATCCTGGGGCCTTTGATGCGAAAACAAATTCCGAAATCGCTGGAAGATTAGACCTCATGGGCAGCACTTTGGCCCCTCCCGGCAGAATATCGTCTGTTGTAATGTTGTCCTTTACCTTTAGTAACAACTTAAGCCTGAGCGAATTTGGCATTGGCTCCAACTCTGGCAGCGGCTTTATATTGGGGCCCATGCGGATGGTGATCTTGTCCGGATGTTTGGGGGGACAGATAATCATCGAATCATCGACCAGAAATCTTTTAGGATGCACCACTTGCTGTTGAGTGCCCAACTCACTTGGATGGACAAGACGGCCGGTTAATGCCGCGGCTACAGCGACCTGGGGGCCAGCAAGATATACCTCCGCATCTGGCGTGCCGCTTCGACCGGTAAAATTCCGGTTAAAGGTGCGCACGCTAACTCCGCCGGAAGGAGGCGCTTGACCCATACCGATGCATGGGCCGCATGCCACTTCCAGTATCCGTGCCCCTGAATCAATCATATCTGCCAGACTGCCGTCTCTGGCCAGCATGGATAAAACCTGCCTTGACCCGGGAGCAATTACAAGGCTTACTTCAGGATGCACTTTTCTGTTCCGCAGGAGGTCCGCAACCAATTTTAGATCACGGTAAGATGAATTGGTGCAACTGCCAATGGCCACCTGGTTAACCTTTAGGTGGGATAGCTCTCGCACCGGCCTGACCGCATCCGGGCTGGGTGGACACGCAACCAGAGGTTCAAGAGTGGAAAGGTCAATCTCAATTATATCATCATATACAGCCCCTTCACGGGCATTAATAGGGGTCCAAATGTCTTCCCGGCTCTGGGCTATGAGGAATTGTCTGGTTACTTCGTCTGAGGGGAACAAAGAAGTCCATGCTCCCAGCTCAGCTCCCATATTGGTGATTGTTGCCCGGTCCGGCACGCTGAGACTTTTCACTGCAGGGCCACCGTACTCGAGTATTTTCCCAAGTCCGCCCTTGACCGAGAGTTTCTTTAAAAGATAAAGAATCACATCCTTCGCCCCCACCCAGGGTGGCATTTCTCCGGTCAAACGGACCAGGGTTACCCTGGGCACTGTCATGTGAAACGGAGCTCCGGACATGGCAAGGGCCACATCCATTCCCCCGGCCCCCATTGCCAGCATTCCCAGACCACCGGCAGTGGGCGTGTGGCTATCGGATCCCAGGAGTGTTTGCCCTGGCACTCCGAAGCGCTCCAGGTGCACCTGATGGCATATACCGTTGCCCGGCCGGGAGAAATACAGGCCGTAGCGAGCCGCTGTTGACTGTAAGAAAAGGTGGTCGTCCGCATTCTCATAGCCCGTCTGAAGGGTGTTGTGATCTACGTAAGAGACGGACAGGCTCGTTTGCACACAATCAATGCCTAATGACATAAATTCCAGATAAACCAGGGTGCCTGTCGCGTCCTGTGTCAGGGTCTGGTCAATGCCAATGCCAATCTCTGTTCCCGGCATCAACTCGCCCTCTTTCAGGTGTGCAGCCAGGATCTGCCCTGCGATATGATCTGTGTAAGCCATTTCATTTACCGTAACCATTCAACCATTAAGACACAAAGGCGCTGAAGATTAGCGAAGCTTAGCCTCGTCGGTTTGCCCGTCTCCCGCTTTAGCAGGATACGGACAGGGGAGGCGAAGTACGCTATCAATACTGTGAAAGACCTTTCATCCACAGAATATTTTAGCATTTCTTTCATATTGTTGTTCCAAAATCAAAGGATTTTTTGTGAACTGGAGATCATTTCTTCACTTTTTGCTGGTCGTTTTCGAATACTTTTGGTATTAGACTTTCTCTGGTTTGAAAAAAAGCGAGGTGAAAAGTGATGGGAAAGACTGCCAAGTTGATAAAGATAATACCCTAACCCGGAATTCCGAAGCACGAAATTCGAAACACGAAACAAATCCCAAATACTAATGCTCGAATATTCAAAACACTTAATTCAGTTCACTTGTGATATTCCTGGTTGTGCATTCAGAAGTGACTAATTGAGCGAAAAATAATTCATTTGGTTGAGCATCGCTCAACGGTATAAGGTCGTTCAGGTTAGCGCAAGCCCCGGATAAAATCTCCCACAGAAGCGATCCCCCCTTTTTCCATTACCCGAATCGTCTGGGTGCCAATGACTGCGATATCCACTTTTCCCTTCAAGAAATCAATATCCGTCTTTTCCTTTACCCCAAAACCGAGCGCCAGGGGCAAATTGGTAGCCTTGCGGCAGCGGGCAAGGTATTCTCCCAGGTCATTGGAAAAACTCGTGGAAGTCCCTGTTACTCCTTTTCGGGCCATGCAATAAATGAAACCCCGGGCAAAGGAGTCAAGGTATTTCATACGTTTGTCCGTTGTGGTGGGGGAAAAGATAAGAACGGGGGCAAGCCGGTTTTCTTTCATGGTCTTGAAATACTCCCGGCCTTCTTCTGGAGGGAGGTCGGGGATGATGGCGCCTTGCAGACCCTTATTTGCCATGGCACATACAAAACGATCTGTGCCATACCTGAAGGGGATATCGTAATAGGTCATCATAAGGAATTGTATATCAAACGTTTGGGCCACCTGTTCAGCAAAATTGAGGCAGCCTTCCACGGTGGCTCCTCTTTCCAGGGCTTTCTGGTTGGCCTGGAGGATAACCGGTCCGTCGGCAACAGGTTCAGAAAAGGGAATCTGTAGCTCCATTAGTTCAACGTCCGCCTCAACCATTGTCTCGATGATTCTGAAGTTGTCTTCAAAAGAGGGATATCCAAGGACAATGTGAGTCATGAGCAGAATATCTTTCTCCTTCAGCCTGGTTCGCAGGTATGATTCAAGCACGGTATTATTCCACCTTTTTCTAGATGAATTCCTGCCAGAAGGCGGGATCGCTTCTGGCATCTTTAAACGCCTCCACAAGTTCGTCAAGGGTAGAGACAAGAATCTCAGGAATGAATGCGCCTCCGAATTCTCCGTAGTAACCTCGGTTAACCATCAAAACGTCCTCCGTTGTTTACCTTTTTGATCTTTTCCATCATTTTTTTCATAAGAACGGGGCTCTTTTTCCCGGGCCACTCCTCCACCCCGCTATTAACATCCACGGCGTATGGCCTGACGGTTGAAATGGCGACCTCAATATTGCCCGGGTTAAGACCGCCTGCCATGATGATCAGCATTCCACCCTGTTTAGCTTTGACAGCCAGGTCCCAGTCAAAGGTTTTTCCCGTGCCGCCTCGATTTTCTTCTGAGTAATTGTCAAAAAGCAGCGCTCTGACCGTTCCTATGTAAGGACTAATCTTTTCAAGAATCGATTTATTCTTTAGTCTAAGGGCCTTGATTGCATGAGGCATGAAACCTCTACAGATATCGGGAGATTCATCCCCGTGGAGTTGAACCAGATCAAGCCCGCAAAAGCGCATAATCTCTTTTATCTTACCCGGATTCTCGTTCACAAAGACTCCAATCGTTTTCACAAAAGGGGGGATAACACAAATAATGCTGCGCGCTATTTCAGGGGTAACCCGCCTGGGACTTGGCGCAAAGATAAACCCAAGTGCGTCAGCCCCAAGTTTAGCGGCGAGCAACGCGTCTTCCTTGTTGGTTATGCCGCAGATCTTGACTCTTACCTTCTCTTTACACTTCTGAACCATCACCTGCCCGTACCAACTCCTGTGCCTTCAGCTTTATATCATCACTTCTCATGAGTGATGTTCCCACCAGTACGGCGCTAACGCCGTATTTCCTAAACAGCCGGATATCATCGCCGCTGGAGATGCCGCTTTCACTGACAGCAATACACCTCTCTGGAACCAACGGGGCCAGCTCAAGAGTGACTCGGGGATCCACATCAAAAGTATCCAGATCCCTGTTGTTGATCCCTATGATCTCAGCCCCACAATCGAGGGCCTTTTCCAGATCATGCCTGTCGTGAATTTCGGTTAGTGCGGACAGACCCAATTTCTTGCACATATCCACCAACTTTTTCAACTGTTGCCGCGATAGAATGCGGGCAATCAAAAGAATGGCGTCTGCTCCATATAAAAACGACTCTTTTACCTGCACCTCATCCATAACAAAATCCTTACGCAATATGGGTAAAGAGACCGCTCTTTTCAGATGTGGTAGTTGATCGATATCTCCTCCAAAAAACCGTTTATCGGTCAGAAGCGAGATCGCTGCTGCCCCGGAATCCTCGTAAATCCGGGCAACTGATAAAGCGTCTGCTCCTTCACGTATCATGCCTGCTGAAGGAGAGGCGAACTTTATCTCGGCAATTAGCCCGATCCGACCAGGCACGGAGATGGCGCCTTTAAAATCACGGATAGGGGGTAGGTTATCACTTCTAAAAGTCGACAACCCTCTTTTCTTTAGTCTGGCTACTTCTTTGCGCTTCTCGGCCAGTATTTCCGCCAATCGAGGATTCATTGAAAACTTCCTTATAGCTCGTTCCGGACAAAGGATCTGCATTGCTGTGTGAAATTGATCAGAGAATCGAGTTTTTCCCTGGCTCTGCCAGAATCAATAGACCCTTTTGCCCTTTCTATACCCTCTTTAAAATCGCCATCAAGGCCTGCTGCCACAAATGCAGCCGCTGCATTGAGAAGGACCATGTCTCTCGTTGGTTTTTTCTCGCTGTCCAGTATCTCCCGAATAATACGGGCGTTCTCTCCCGCATTTCCGCCTCTTATGGCCTCGGGGGCTGCCCTTTTGAAACCGTATTCTTCAGGTGTCATGTTAAAGGTCTTTACTCTACCGTCCTTTAGATGGGAAACCTTGGTGGGACCGCAAATGCTTATCTCGTCAAATGTTCCCTCACCACAGACCACAAACGCCTCCCTGGTTCCGAGCCTTTCAAGGACCAGTGCGATCTTCTCAGTAAGATCAGGGGCATAGACGCCTAAAACCTGAGCAGATGCGCCTGCTGGGTTGGTTAGGGGTCCCAGCAGGTTGAAAATGGTCCTGAGCCCTATCTCCCGCCTCGGTCCGGCAGCATATTTCATGGCACTATGAAACAGTGGGGCATAGAGAAACCCTATCCCTACTTCACGAATGCATCTTTCCACGTCAGTACTGGTGATATCCAGATTTACGCCTAAGTTTTCAAGCACATCTGCACTTCCGCAATGGCTGGAAACAGCCCGGTTTCCATGTTTTGCCACTTTAACCCCGGCCCCTGCAGCCACAAAGGCGGTAGCGGTGGAGACATTGAAAGTGTTGGTACCATCTCCCCCAGTACCGCAAGTATCGAGGACTGTTTCATCCTCTGCATTGATTTCGTCGCGATCAATGTTCAACAGGTGATTGTTGAGGCGCACTTTCATGGCCTTAGCCCGCATTACCCTGGCAGCGCCGGTAATCTCGTCCACCGTCTCCCCTTTTATCCTCAGAGCCGTGATAAACGAGCCGATCTGGGCCGCTGTGGCTTTCTCTGTCATAACCTCTTCCATGGCCACTTTCATTTCCTCTTCTGTAAGGTCATCTCCCCTTACCACTTTTCCAATAGCCTCTATGATCATGATGGAATCCTCCTTGTCTTAAAAAAAGTTTTTAAGAACCTTAGGTCCTTCCTTAGTCAAAATAGATTCAGGGTGAAACTGAACCCCCTCCACTTTATATTTATGATGTCTCAAACCCATAATTTCTCCCTGTTCTGTCCAGGCGCTTACTTCAAGACAATCAGGTAGTGAGCGCCTTTCCACAAGTAGTGAATGGTAACGAATAGCCTCAAAAGGATTAGGCAGGCCCTTATAGACAGACCGACCGTCGTGAAAAATGCGGGAGGTCTTGCCATGCATAATTCGATCAGCCCTGACTACTTTTCCGCCAAAGGCCGCCGCAATCGCCTGATGCCCGAGGCATACACCCAAGACAGGGATCTCGGGGCCAAAACGGCGGATCGCCTCCACCGATATACCGGCCTGGTCCGGAGTGCATGGACCCGGCGATATGACCAATCTGGACGGCTTCTCCCTTTCAATGCGCTCAAGGATTATTTGATCGTTTCTGAAGACGCGCACATCATGATCTAAAATCTGCAGGATCTGGACTAAGTTGTAGGTAAAGGAGTCATAGTTATCGATAAGTAGTATCATTCTTTTTCACCTCTTCTATGCTCTTTAGCATGGCAGCAGCCTTTCTCATGGTCTCATTGTATTCTCCTTCGGGAGAGGAATCAGCCACGATACCGGCCCCCACCTGAACAGAGACCCTGTTTTTAGCAACGGTAATGGTGCGGATGGTAATGCAAAAGTCCATATCGCCATTAAACCCGAAGTAGCCCACAGCCCCTGCATAGGGACCCCGCGGCGTCGGTTCCAATTCGTTGATAATCTCCATGGCCCTGATCTTGGGCGCACCTGAAACCGTGCCGGCAGGAAAGGCCGACATAAAGAGATCAAAAACATCCATGTCGGGGCTCAAGAGCCCCTCCACATCCGAGACGATATGCATTACATGAGAGTATCGTTCAACGCCCATAAGCCGGGGCACGGTAACAGAGCCCGGGACCGCCACCTTCCCTACATCATTCCTACCCAGATCCACCAACATGATATGTTCGGCCCGTTCCTTGGGATCGGAGATAAGCTCCTTTTCGAGGGCCAGATCTTCATCCGGGGTATTACCCCTTGGCCTGGTGCCTGCAATAGGACGGAGCTGTATCCTTTTGTCAGTCAAACGGACAAGGATCTCGGGAGAGGCGCCTATCAATCTGATCTCGCCGAAATTGAGATAGAACATGTACGGGGAAGGATTGATGCTCCTCAGGTTTCTATACAGGGCAAAATCATCCCCGGACACCTTGCCCGAAAACCTCTGGGAGAGAACCGCCTGAATTACATCTCCGGCAACAACATATTCTTTGGCCTTCCGTACGGCCTTTTTAAACTCCTCCTTACTGAAATTGGAACGGAGTTCTGAGAGAGTAAATTGGTCTTCATTGTTAAGAGGAACTGGCGCCCGCAGTAAATCGACGGTCTCATCAATATCCCGGCAGGCCTCGGCATAGGCCCTTCTCAAATCTGTGTTCTGTTGGATATGGGCAAAGGCCACCACCCTGACCTTATGTGTCAGGTGGTCAAAAATAATAAGTTTGCCGGAAATGGTAAAAACGGCCTCTGGCAGATCCTCCTCTTCAGGAGGGCCCTCTGGCAGCCGTTCCCACTTCCTGATCATGTCGTAGTTGCAGTACCCCACAAGCCCCCCGTGAAACGGGGAGACCAGGTCCGCTTCCACCGGCTTGAACCCCCGGCAGATCTCCCGCAAGACAAGCAGGGGATTCGAGACGTCACTGATCGTTTTTTTCTTCCCTGACCTGTCCACGATTTCCATCTCATTATTGTATGAAAAGGCTGTTAGATAAGGCTCATAACCGATAATGCTGTAGCGTCCCCATCTCTCTCCACCATCAGCACTTTCGAGAAGATATGAATAGGGCCTATATTTGACCCTCAGGTACACAGAAACCGGCGTCTCTGTATCAGCCATGATCTCCTGATAGACCGGTATCAGATTGCCCTTCCCAGCCATGAGTGTGAATTCGGAAAATGAAGGTTTTGTTTCCAAGGGTTCGCTCCAAAAAATGAAAAAAGGCCGTGGGGATCATTGCCCCACGGCCTTTTCTTTAAATACACCAAATAAAAAACCGCGGGACCCTGGGAGGGGCCCGCGGTTTATATGTTTTACACTATCTTAAACTATATCAACGTAAAGGGGCACACCTCCCTGTTGGAATTGCGCCACCACCAATTTATAGGGATAGATATACGAATTTCTTTCTTCATGCTGTTCATGACGAAGTAATTTAGGGCAAACAAAAAACAATGTCAAGAAAAAAATCACACAGAGCAACAATTTCAGACCAATCACCTCTCCACCAGGTCCCCCACCTCATTGGTGGAATATCCCATTTTTCCGGCATCAAGGCTGATGATCTTATCATTTACCACGCTTTTTATGGCCCCGAGAAGACTCTCCGCGGCTTCATTTTCACCAAGGTATTCTAACATCATCTGTGCCGCACAGATAGCTGCCAGGGGATTAATCTTCCCCAACCCGGTATATTTGGGGGCCGAACCTCCGATCGGTTCGAACATGGCGGTCCCTTCAGGGTTTATGTTACCCCCGGCCGCAATGCCTAAGCCTCCCTGAATTATTGCCCCTATGTCTGTGATAATATCGCCGAACAGGTTGTTGGTCACGATCACATCAAACTCCTCCGGGTCCTTGATCATCCACATGCAGAGGGCATCCACATGCTGGTAATTGATGGTGATATCGGGATAATCTTTATGAATCTCTTGAAAAACCCTGAACCATAGATCAGACTCATAGATAAGGACATTTGTCTTAGCGCAAAGTGTCAAATGCCTTTTCTTGTTCCGCTTCTTGCAATATTCATAGGCATACCGAATACATCGCTCGACCCCTTTGCGGGTATTGACAGACTCCTGAATAGCGATTTCATCCGGGGTCCCTTTTTTGAAAAACCCGCCTCCGCCCGCATACATCCCTTCGGAGTTCTCTCTTACCACCACAAAGTCCATATCCCCCGGACCTTTCCCTTTGAGGGGGGTATCAACGCCGGGGAAAAGCTCGACGGGCCGGAGGTTGATATAGAGATCTAATTCAAAGCGCAATCTTAAAAGAATCTCCCTTTCCAAGATCCCGGGTTTCACGTCCTGGTGACCTATGGCGCCTAAGAATATGGCATCCATACTCTTCAATTCCTCTAATTCTTCCTGTATCAGCAGGGTGCGTTCTTTGAGATACCGCTCTCCGCCCAAATCAAAGGTCTTGAATTGAAAATCAAGATCAAACTGTCTCGAAATCGCCTCCAGGACCTTTATACCCTCGGCCACCACTTCCGGCCCGGTGCCATCGCCCGGTATCACTGCAATATTATATGGTTTCTTCATGACTATTTTCCTCCTGAACCTATCTTCTTTCTTATCTTCTCAGGCCTCAGGGATCAAACAACTGTCCCGGCCCTTCACATCTCTGAGTTTCTCATATCTTCCAGGTCCTTATTCAGCCTCTCTCTGTAATCGGCCTCACTGCCTTTCATATGGGATGAAGCGGCTCCCTACGTCCTTTGGGAAAGAGACCCCATGGCCCTAACCTCACAGGTTGAGTTATTTCTAACACCGGAGACGCAAAGGACCCAGAAGGTTAGTCAGTTTTGCTTTCCGTGAACCTTTTAGTTTCGCGGTCATGAAGTAATAGATGAGTAAATAGGCTGTCGCTATCGTAAACGATATAAATGTTCCCAGATAAACGCCGCAAACCGGATATGCGATCGAAACAGTCAGGCAATAGGTGATTAGAGAGCCAAGTCCCATAGGGAAATTCCTGATAATTGTATGGACGTACTTTTTGCCGTATGTGAAATGGATGATGAGCATAAGGGGAAAGAGCGTAACCGGGAAGGCAGAGAGAAGACCTGCCCAGGTTGAATTCACCCATTTGGCCGCTCCGGTGATAACCAAAATAATGGAACCTGCGAATATGGCCCTTAGAAAAAGAAGGCTGTAACTCAACCTCAATCTCTTTTGTACCTCCATATTGTCAATCTCCCTGAAGAGATACGAGAATAAGAAGATGGAAATAATCGGGATGACAATGGCAAAAGCATGATTAAGTTTGATGAAATGTATGAGCCATATCACCAGGAAGTATCCTGCCATGGAGATGATTGAGGAACAAAAGATATTGAATTTTTTAAAATATACCGAGGCTCGATAGTAACAGTATACAAACGCTTGAGAGGCCACCAGCCCGATCATAGTATATACGGCGCTTTTTGAAGCAAACTGAGGGCTCACCTCAAGGCCGTAGAAGAACAGGGCAATAGCCGCCCCCAGGGGGTAACCGGACAAGAGTCCTGCGACCTTGGGGCCCATATGTTCCGCGACCCAGGATAGGAGAACAACTATTGAAACTGAGCTGATCAGTTTTGCCAGGAACACAAAGTCAGGCATCTATTTTATCCCAATGATATTCACTGCAATCATAGAAGCGAGCAGCCACAAAGAGTTATAGTCAAACAAAACCCGGGCGGGCGGAGCTTACAAATGGAAGTCCCCGCCCCCTGGCCCATTTTTAAACACCTATCTTTTTCCGGTTTTCCGGTCTCAGAGAACGTACCGCTGCCCCGGCTTTCCACATCTCGGAATTCCCAAGCGCATCAAGTTCCTTATTGAGCTTCTCACGATAGTCAGGAGCGCTGTTAGACTCTAAAACCCTCTTGGTTTCCTTTCCCGATGCAACACTCTGATACAGATCTTCGAAAAGGGGGGCAACTGCATCCCTGAAGTTAGGGGCCCAATCCAGGGCACCCCTCTGGGCTGTGGTGCTGCAATTGGCAAACATCCAGTCCATCCCGTTTTCAGCCACCAGCCGGATCAGGCTCTGGGTCAGTTCCTCAACGGTCTCATTAAAGGCCTCACTCGGAGTGTGTCCATGCTTTCGCAGGAGGGCGTATTGGGCCTCCATAACACCCGCAAGGCACCCCATCAAGATCCCTCGTTCACCGGTGAGATCGCTGTAGACCTCTTTTTCAAATGTGGTTGGAAAAAGATACCCTGATCCAATGGCAATCCCTACGGCCAAAGTCCGCTCCAGTGCCCGGCCTGTGGCGTCCTGGAAAACAGCATAGCTCGAATTGATACCGCTTTCTGCTAAGAAGTTGGTCCTCACTGTCCGGCCGGAGCCTTTCGGCGCCACCAGGATGACGTCCACATCCGGAGGCGGGATCACGCCTGTTTGATCTTTATAGGTGATCGAAAATCCGTGCGAGAAGTAGAGGGCATCGCCCTTATTAAGACAGCCCTTGATCTCCGGCCAGAGGGCCGCC
Source organism: Desulfobacterales bacterium (assembly GCA_022013615.1). The sequence goes on from JAKLQB010000201.1 coordinate 13,106, forward strand.
TGCCCTGCGTCTGATACCAAATACTGGATAAGGGTCCCCCGCTCAGCCGCATCTTTAGGTGAAAACAGGGTCTCTCCGGGAACAAATCCGTCGTTTATCGCCCGTTGCCACGAACTGCCCCCCTCACGCTGACCCACAATCACCCTGATCCCGTTATCCCGCATGTTAAGGGCCTGACCCGGTCCCTGTACCCCATAACCGAGCACTGCAACGGTTTCATCTTTCAAAGTCTCCTGTGCCTTTTCAAGCGTAAACTCCTCTGCCGTAATAACTTCTTCCAACACACCACCAAAATCTATCTTTGCCATAACTCCTCCTTTATTTTTTTTCACGAGCCAGGGCAACGACCCCGGTCCTCGCAATCTCCTTGACGCCCATGGGTTTAAGGAGGCTCAGGAAAGCAGTGATCTTCCCTTCGTCTCCTGTGATCTCCACAGTATAGTACTCAGATCCCACATCCACCACCACGGATCTAAAGATGTCCACCATTCTCAGTATCTCAGCGCGGTGTTCCGGCTTTGCCCTCACCTTGACGAGAGCAGTCTCGCGCTGAACATATTCCATATCGGTAAAATCCATTACTTTGATTACGTTGATCAGCTTATTGAGCTGTTTATTTATCTGTTCCAGGACGGCTATATCCCCCCCCGCCACAAGGGTGATCCTGGAAACCAACGGGTCTGTTGTCTTAGATACGCAGAGACTGTCTATATTGAATCCGCGGCTGCTAAAGAAACCAGCAACGCGGGAGAGCACTCCGGGTTGATTATCAACCAGCATGGAGAGGATACGTCTTCTTCCTTGTTCTTTTCCCATCATCATTCCCTTGCTTAATCAAAATCTGGGTTGAAGCTTCGTTCACCGATCAGACCAACAGCATCTCGGTGATCGGAGCCCCTGCCGGCACCATCGGGTATACGCACTCCTCTCTTTCCACGAGGAAATCCATAATCACAAGACCTGGAATGGAGAGGCCCTTTCTTAGAACCGGCTCGACCTCTTCCGGTCTAGTCGCCCGCAGACCCACAGCGCCGTAAGCCTCGGCCAGTTTTACGAGATCGGGTGCCTCACTCATCTCGGTGTGAGCGTAACGGCGATTATAAAAGAGTTCCTGCCACTGCCTGACCATTCCGAGGTAGTTATTGTTCAGGACGACAATCTTGACAGGGAGCCTATATTGCATGGCTGTGGCCATCTCCTGGATGTTCATCTGGATGCTTCCATCTCCCGCAACATCCACCACCAGCCTATCAGGGCATGCTACTTGCGCGCCAATAGCCGCGGGAAACCCAAATCCCATGCACCCCAATCCCCCTGACGTGATAAAGCAGTTCGGCCGGTCAAAGTGGTAATACTGGGCGGCCCACATCTGGTTCTGGCCTACTTCAGTAGTAATGATGGCCTCCCCTCCTGTGATTTCGCAGAGCTTTTCCACGACGTATTGGGGCTTGATCACGTCCTTCTGGGTGTATTTGAGCGGTTTTGTATCCTTCCACTCTTCTATCTCATCCAGCCATCTTCTCCTCTCTTCCTTAAGATCCCCAAACTCCTCTTTCTCAAGGAGGCTGTTCAGCTTCTGCAGAGTTATTTTGCAGTCCCCGACGATAGGAACGGACACGGGGATATTCTTACGAATGGACGTTGGATCAATATCAATATGAACGATCCTCGCCTTCGGAGCAAAGGTCTCCACCTTTCCCGTAACCCTATCGTCAAAACGGACCCCAATAGCGACAAGAAGATCGCATTCTGCAGAGGACATGTTGGCACGGTAGGTCCCATGCATTCCGATCATTCCCAGCCACAATGGATCGCTCGCAGGAAATGCCCCAAGGCCCATGAGAGTAACCGTCACAGGACTTTCGATTTTCTTTGCCAACTCTCTTAGTTCTTCTGAGGCCTTGGAGAGGATAACCCCTCCCCCGGCAAGGATTACCGGCCTTTTGGCCTCTTTTATAAGTTTGATGGCCTTGGGTAGCTGCCTGAAGTTGGGTTCATATGTGGGGTTGTAGGACCTGAGTTGGACGTTTTTCATCGACCTGTAGCCGGTGCTGGCTCGGACAACGTCTTTTGGCAGATCCACCAGGACCGGGCCCGGGCGTCCTGAGCGTGCGATATAAAATGCCTCCTTCAGGATTCTGCCCAGATCCTCGACGCTTTTCACAAGGTAATTGTGCTTGGTGCAGGGCCTGGTGATACCCACGATATCCACCTCCTGAAAGGCATCGTTCCCAATCAGCTCGGTCGGTACCTGCCCTGTCAAGACAACGAGGGGAATTGAATCCATATATGCCGAGGCAATCCCTGATACGGTATTGGTAGCGCCGGGCCCTGAGGTGACGAGGCATACCCCCACCCTGCCTGAGGCACGGGCATACCCGTCCGCTGCATGAACAGCCCCCTGTTCATGCCGGACGGTGATATGCCTGACGTCCGCCTTGACCAATTCATCGTAGATGTCTAACACCGCACCGCCTGGGTAGCCAAAGATGACCTCCACACCCTCTTCCTGGAGTGTCCGAATGATGATTTTTGCGCCGTTCAGTTTGATAGTAATTCCCCCCTTTCTATTTGATTACAGCTCCTTCACTCGCTGAAGATACTCCCTCCGCATATCGAGACATGTACCCGGAAGTAATCTTTGGTTCGGGCGGCTTCCAATGAGAAAGCCGCTTCTTGAGGTCCTCTTCTGTCAACCTCACGTTGATGCCCTTGTTTCTGATATCTATTACAACCATGTCTCCGTCCTCTATAAGGGCGATGGTTCCCCCCTCCATGGCCTCAGGAGACACATGCCCAATGCACGCACCCCGGGTTCCTCCTGAAAAACGCCCATCCGTCACAAGGGCAACATGGGCATCCAGCCCCATTCCTGCGAGGACTGAGGTGGGCGTGAGCATTTCACGCATGCCAGGGCCCCCTTTCGGTCCTTCATATCGAACAATCAAAACCTCTCCCTTAAGGACCGATCCCCCCATTATCGCCTTCGTGACCTCTTCCTCAGAATCGAAGACCCTGGCAGGCCCCTTGTGGTAAAGCATCTCATCACATACGGCTGACTGCTTGACCACGCAACCGTCCGGTGCAAGATTCCCGTAAAGCACAGCAAGCCCGCCTTCCTTGCGATAGGGGTCTTTGATTGTCTTGATGACCTGTGAATCCCTGATCCCGGCCTTGTCGATGGCCTCTGAAACGCTTTTCCCTGAAACGGTCATACAATGCCCATTGATCAGGCCGGCCCCGGAAAGCTCATTCAGTACCGCGCTGACGCCGCCGGCCCGATCCAGATCTTCCAGATGGTGCCTGCCCGCTGGGCTCAGGGAGCAAAGATTGGGAGTTCGCAGGCTGATCTCGTTAATCTTGGATAGGTCAAGTGGGACATGGGCCTCGTGTGCTATGGCTGCTAAATGGAGGATGGTGTTGGATGAGCATCCAAGGGCCATGTCCACCGAGAGGGCGTTGATAAAAGCCTCTTCAATCATGATCTTCCTGGGGGTAATCTGCTTTTCCAGAAGGGTCATAATCTGCATGCCCGTCTTTTTGGCCAACCGAATCCGTGCGGCCGCTACCGCTGGAATGGTGCCGTTTCCCGGTAATGCCAGGCCGATAGCCTCAGTCAGACAGTTCATGGAATTGGCCGTGAACATCCCGGCACAGGAACCGCATGTCGGACACGCCTCCTCTTCTATGGCCGATAGGGTCTCAGTCGTCATCCTGCCTGAACGGACGGCTCCCACAGACTCAAAAACCGTGATAAGATCGATCTTCTGATCCACCTTGTCAGGATGGCGGCCTGCAAGCATGGGCCCTCCGCTGATCACTATAGCAGGAATGTCCAATCTCGCTGCCGCCATGATCATCCCCGGCACAATCTTATCACAGTTTGGTACAAGTACCAGGGCATCGAAGGCATGGGCCTTGGCCATGACCTCAACAGAGTCGGCAATTAGTTCACGGCTTGCAAGGGAATACTTCATGCCCTCATGATTCATGGCGATCCCGTCACAGACGCCAATGGTCCCGAATACGACCGGCATGCCCCCAGCCATGTAGACCCCGGCCTTCACCGCCGCAACAATCCCATTCAGATGGATGTGGCCCGGAATGATCTCGTTGGCCGAGTTGGCTATGCCTATCAGCGGTCGCCCAAGTTCCTGATCCGTGTAGCCCATCGCCTTGAATAGAGACCGGTGTGGCGCTCGATCAAGGCCCCTTTTTACCATATCACTTATCATCTCAATTCTCCTTTTTGAGAACCTGTATCAGAATGAGCCCTCTCTCTTGATATAGGCCACCAGCCCCCCCGCTCGAACGATCTCCATCATGAAATCCGGCACTGGCTTTGCAAAAAAGCGCGTTTCCTTATCAGTGGCCTTGATCTCCCCTGTCTCAAGATCCACTGAGATCCTTGCGCCTTCCGAAAAAGCCTCCGCAGCCTCTTCCGAATCGCGGATGGGGAGACCTATATTGAAGGCATTCCTGTAAAATATCCTGGCAAAGCTCTTTGCGATGACAGCGCCAACCCCGGCCGCCTTCATTGCCAGCGGGGCCTGTTCCCTGGAAGAGCCGCACCCAAAATTGACTCCAGCCACAACAATATCTCCGGCCCGCACCTCTTTGACAAACTCAGGCCTCAGATCGGCGAAACAATGCTTCGCCAGTTCGTTTTTATCCGATACGTTCAGATATCTCGCGGGGATAATAAGGTCAGTATCTACATTATCCCCAAACATCCAGACCCTTCCTTCAATTTTCATCCCTTTTTTAACCTCCAAAAAAGTCAAGTGCCGCCAAGCTAAGAGTTTTTGGTCTTCAATTCGCTTTTTTAAATCTCCTCGGGGGACGCGATCTGACCCATGACCGCAGATGCAGCCGCTACCGCCGGATTTGCCAAATAGACCTCGCTCTTGGGATGCCCCATCCTGCCCACAAAATTTCTATTGGTCGTGGAAAGGGCCCGTTCTCCTTCTGCCAGAATCCCCATATGTCCGCCAAGACAAGGACCGCAACAGGGAGGGCCGATCACTGCCCCCGCATCGAGGAATGTCTCGATAATCCCCTCCTTTATGGCCTCCTTGTAGATTAACGGGGACCCCGGAATAACGATAAGCCGGGTGCCGCCTGCCACCTTTCGTCCCTGGAGAAGTCTGGCCGCCTCCCTCAAATCTTCCAAACGTCCATTGGTACACGAACCCAGGAAAACCTGGTCTAGGGGAACTGAACCGATCTCGGATATGGGCTTCACGTTATCCGGTGAATGGGGTAGCGCCACTTGAGGCGCCATATCATCGACCATGATCTTGATCTCTTTTTCGTAATAGGCATCCGGGTCACTTTTTAAAAAGTTGCCAGCCCGGTCAGATCGCCCTTCCATATACTCCTTGGTGGTCCCGTCCGGCTCAAAGATGCCGTTTTTGGCCCCTGCCTCCACGGCCATGTTGGCCATGGTAAAGCGATGGGCCA
>JAKLQB010000202.1 GCA_022013615.1 Desulfobacterales bacterium
GCAAAAAGGGATGGCTCCGAATTAATTCAAAAAACTTAGGATGAGAAAGTGACAACAGATTTTCTTTCAGTAACCGAAATTGCCGGTGACGAGGTTACGCAGGAACAGGGCAGGCCCCAGTTAAATAAAGGCAAAAGCAGACTTAACCCCAGTACGATAGTAAACTACCTACGGGGCACCGCGTTGCGGCATCTTCGACAGGCGGGGTAAACAAAGACGCCAAGGCGCAAAGAGGGAAAAAGCAAAATACTGAAAAGAGTATATAGGAAATAGGAAAGAGATTACACGGATTAATGGCCGCAAAAAGGCACAAAAGACTCAAAGTGATAAATAATATGGGAAGGTGAGAGGAGAAAGTTGGGAAGAGAACGTGATACGGAGATAGCCTATTCGATTAATGGTGTGCCAATTCGCCTGAACTATGAAAGATGGTTTCATATTATTGAAAGCCATGATGATTTAGCCAGTTACTATTTTGAAGTTCTTGAGGCGATTGAAAACCCTGAATTTGTAATGAGGGGTAATAGGGGAAGTCTCAAAGCGACAAAGAATATGGGAAAAGGGAAATGGTTGGTAGTCATTTACCGGGAGCTTTCGAAAGAGGATGGTTTTGTCATAACGGCCTATTTCTTAAATGAGAAACCAAAGGGGGGCGTAATATGGAAACGGTAACAGTGAATAAGGAAATGATTGATTCTTATTTGGATCTTTCATCAAGACTGGCCAAGCTTCATGTGAAACAGGTTTGGGCTGACTATGATAGGGAAGCGGATGTCCTTTATCTGAGCTTTCGCAAGCCGCAGCGGGCCAAGAAGACCGTTGAAATGGATGACGACGTGTTGATTCGAACAGATGATGACGAAGTTGTGGGAATGACGATATTAAATGCGAGCAGCAGAGATTGAAGGCGGAGGAGACAGGAAATAGGAAAGAGGAGACAGGAAAGAGGAAAGCGGAGAGAGGAAAGAGGACAGAGGTCAGGAGGGAAAGGACAGAGATCAGAGGTCGGAGGTCAAACGACAGAGGAGAGAGGAAAGAGGAATCAGGAAATAGGAATTAGGAAATAGGAGAGAGGAAAGAGAAATCAGGAAATAGAAGAGAGGAAAGAGGAGACAGGAAATAGGATAGAGGAGAGAGGATAGAGAAGAGAGAAAATAGGAGAGAGGAAAGAGGGAAGAGGAGATAGGTCGAAACAGCGGGATGGTTGGATGAATAGTGTGAAAAAAACTGGGACTGAAAACCCGATCGATGATGAGGTGTTGGACCTGCCCGCCAATAACTCAACCCCTATATCAAAAAATTGGAAGAGACGGCAAAATAAATCATGGAGTTTGTAGAATGACCCTCGACCATTCAAGGGAATACCTTGTTAGCCTTGTTCACGAACTGCGAAAGCTGCCGAAAGAGACTGGATGGGTTGAGTTTAAGTGCAACATGACCGATCCCGAAAAAATAGGCGAGTATCTTTCCGCCCTGGCTAATTCCGCTGCTCTTCTGGGAAAGACCAACGCTTACCTGGTTTGGGGGATGGATGACAAGAGTCACAACCTGATTGGTACGGAATTTCGGCCTGGTTCAGTTAAGATCGGCAACGAGGAATTGGAGAATTGGCTGCTGCGCTTGCTGAGCCCCAAAATCAATTTTCGGTTCCATGAATTGCAGATTGATGAAAGGCCAGAAAATATCTTCCCTGGTGGGCCGTATGACATTTGGGATTTTGCTTGACTGTTGCTTGACTGTTAGTTGCCTGAAACAGGCAGAAAAGAGTGTTTGTAATATTAACACTCTGAAATCATGGCCTTTTTAGGTTTTAAATTTGTTTGATCGTTGTTTGATGGGGGCATAGGTCAGGGGTCGGGAAGGGACAGAGGGCGGAGGAGATAGGAAAGTGGAAAGAGAAGAGAGGAAAGAGGAGACAGGAGACAGAAAAGAGGAAAGGGAAATCAGGAAATAGGAGACAGGAAAGAGAAGATAGGAAATAGAAATTAGGAAATAGGAGATAGGAAAGAGGAAAGGGGAGATAGGAAAGGGGAAATAGGAAAGAGAAATCAGGAAATAGGAGACAGGAAATAGAAAAGTGGAAGATGAGAAGGTGAGAGGATAAGAGGCTAAAAACGGGCTGTGGGACGGGCATAATTAAATAAGTAACTTATTGTAATGGTGGGGGGTCTGGGGGCAGAAAGGAAAAAGAGAGGAAAGAGGAAATAGGATAGAGAAGAGAGAAAATAGCAGGGCTGAAATCGGTATCACCAGGGCCGTAAACAATCTGGAGGAATAATCTTTCCAGTCTCGCGCAAAGGAGATAACGTATAGAAAAGATGGTTAACCAGGAAAGTCGAAGAATATCGGGAAAAAATGGGTAATTGTTTTTGTGGAAAAAGGGTTACTTGGAGACTTGGCGTCTTGGCGCGAGGCATTATAGCGTTGAAATTAAGCTGATCAATTTGGCGAAGTCACTGTCAAAGAAGACGAAAACGGATCAGGTTTGGAATTCTGATTACAAGACGGCATGAATTCCTTTTTTCTTTCATTTCTTTCATCCAGTGATATGATAGGATAAAATGAGGCCAAGAGTTCAAGACATTTATGCTGTTTGGGAATTTATTTTAGGAGTTTATCATGGAGATCTATGAATTGGTGATTGAGATGAAACTACTGGAGCGAAGGTTAACCCTTTACGAAGAGAAGTACGGGATCTTGAGCGAGGATTTCCATGCCGCCCTGCTGGAAGGGAAGCTTTCGCGTTATGATGAGTACGATGAAACGCGGGCTGACTTTAGCCGATGGAAGGGCATATATGAAACGTGGCTCCGGCGCAAGCGATCATACAGTGAACAAATTCAGAAGTTTCAGTTGGTGAACGCATTGCGAGTTCAGCCGGCATATTAATGAAGATGGAAAACCCTCTGAAATCACTAAAGGGCTACAGTCGATTCGTTTCGACAACTTTGGACAAGCCTCATATTAAACGTTCCACTGTTGTTGTTTGGTCTGACAGCCCCTTCAGCGGCACAGCAGAAGGCGACGTTCTTTTTAGAGAGGATTTTCGACTTAGAATGCGGGAGGAGTTGGATTTTGAGGACGGCCTAATTACGGCATACGGCTATGAGGTCTATAAAGGGGAGGAGAGGCTGTTCTGGTATGATGATTTCCCCCATCCTCATGACGAAACCTTGGCTTCTACCTTTCCTCATCACAAACATATTCCACCTGATATCAAACGGCACCGTATTCCGGCGCCATTGTTGAGTTTTTCGCGTCCAAACCTACCTGTCATCATCAAAGAAGTCGAAGACCTTATGTCCCAGAGAAGCTCCAATTGACGTGGGGGGCAAAAATAATAGGGGACATTGGTAACTTTGCGGGCTGGGGGACGGGCATAATTAAATAAGTAACTTATTGTAATGGTGGGGGGTCTGGGGGCAGAAAGGGAAAAGAGAGGAAATAGGAATCAGGAAATAGGAGACAGGAAAGGGGAGATAGGAAATAGGAATTAGGAAAGGGGAGAGAGGAAAGGGGAATCAGGAAAGAGAAAATAGAAAAGTGGAAGATGAGAAGGTGAGAGGATAAGAGGCTAAAAAGGAATAAATAACAAGGCTGAAATGAGGAGTTTTTGTGTTTTCATCTGAGGAAATAACAGAAATAATCGAAAACGGCGAGACCAGCCGGGTTGAATTCAAATCCGACAAGGAGAAAAATATAGATTTTGCAAAGGAGATTGCTGCCTTTGCAAACGGCTCCGGCGGGTATCTGCTGATAGGCGTAGAGGATGACGGAACGGTGTTGGGTGTGAGGGACCCTTTGAAATTTGAAGAAAAGGTTTACAATGTTTGTTCTGATTCTATCCGTCCGGTTGTTACGCCGGAATTGTGGAAATACAAAATTGATGGAAAGGACGTATTCTGTTTTTATATTTCTGCAGGTTTTTCAAAGCCTTATGCTATATTACAAAGAGGACGGGAGAGATATTATACCCGGCGGGGGACGCGGATACAAGAAGCAAGCAGGGATGAGCTACTCAGGTTGTTTCAGACTTCCGGACAGATTCATTATGAGGTGACGCCGGCTATAAAAGGGGGATATGCGGATCTTGACTTTACAAGAATTGTAGATTTCTTCAGGCATAATCAGATCAATAGGATTGATATATCAAGTTGGAAGGGTGACAGGATTAAGAGGTTCCTCAAAAACAAAGAGGTTTTGGCTGAATATCAGGGGAAGCTGTACCCGACAGTTGCGGGGACATTGTTATTTGGGAAAAAACCTTCTTCTTTGCTTGGTTACTCCGGGCTTACGGTTGCTAAATTTGTAGATATTGAACGCGATTACAGTTATGTGGATTTTCGCTTAGACAAACCGATTATGGGCACTTTTTCCGAGCATGGCGGGAAGGAAGAATCAGGTCTTATAGATGAGGCATTGGAAAAGATAAAATCGATTATTCTTGAAAAAAGCAGCGCAACGCTTAAAGGGGCTGCAAGAGTAGTGAATTATCCCTATCCTGAGGAATCAATCCGGGAGGCGATTGTAAATGCCGTTGCGCACAGGGATTATACAATCTCCGGGATAGATATCCGGGTCGATATTTATCCGGATCGGCTTGAGATCGAAAGTCCGGGCAAGCTTCCAAATACTCTTTCACTGGAATCTATCAGGCTCGGGGCAAAATATTATCGGAATCAGATTCTTGTGCAATATCTTAAAGAGGCTGGGTTTATGGATCTTCACAGTTTGGGAATACCTGTCAAGATATTGAAACTATGCGCTGAGTATACCGGCAGAGAGCCAGACCTGACCGAATCGGAAAACAGTTTCAAGGTAACTCTTTATGCAAAGAGAAAGGCAACTGTTGGCAAGGTTGAAGAGGAGATACTTAAACTGTTGCGGACAAGCGCTGAGCCGATGAAAACAAGAGAGATAAGCGATGCGATCGGTTCGTCGAAGCGCACTACAATCAACTGGATAAACCGCCTTATAGAAAAAAATATGGTTGAGCCTACATCTGAAAATAGAAATGACCCAAACTGCAGGTATAGGCTTAGATATTAAGTGTGCATGCACAGTTCTTGCACAGTAGTGAATCTTAGGCCATGCACCTTGCGGAGCATAATAAGCGCCAATATTTAACAAGAACAAGAGGAACTGAAGGTGGATATAGAAGAAAGGAAAGAGAAGAGAGGAAAGAGGAGAGAGGAAATGGGAAATAGGAAAGGGGAAACAGGAGAGAGGAAAGAGGACGGAGGACTGAGGACAGAGGTCAGGAGGGAAAGGACAGAGATCAGAGGTCGGAGGTCAAACGACAGAGGAGAGAGGAAAGAGGAGAGAGGAAATAGAGAATTAGGAAAGGGGAAACAGGAGAGAGGAAAGAGGACGGAGGACTGAGGACAGAGATCGGAGGTCAGGGAAAAGACAGAGGTCGGAGATCGGAGGTCGGAAAAGCAAAAGATGCGAAGGTTGGAAGAAAAGAAGATAAAAAATAGAACTCTGAACAGAGCTTGACTTTAAGGGCTTTTGAAGCAATATTGTACCTATGATTATTACGAACCATAGAGAGAAACTGATCAACGCGATTATTTATGAAAGAATGGGGGACGTAGCTACTAAATTGCGTTATTCGACGAATAGGCGGAGCGCCCAATTGGAATCTAAACTGGAAATATTTTTTGACGGAGAATGGAAAAAGACAGGAAAGAGGAAAGAGAAGAGAGAATAGAGGAAAGAGGAGATAGGAGACAGGAGACAGTAGAGAGAAGATAGGAAGCCCGGGAAAGATGTTGTTCATCATCAGAAACGGCAGAACATGGGACACCTGCCAGCATCATGCTCTTTAGCTGGTTATGAAGAGCAGATTTATGATATCGTGAGAAACCGCTTTTCCTCCGGAAAATATGGATGAGTACCTGGCGACTCGTGGCTTTGTCTTTTTGGGTCGTGTTGAGGAGGTCTTGAGATGGACAAAAGAAGCACACACCTGATGGATTATATTTCCAAAGCAATCGTTCACCCGGATGTAAGCGGCTTTGAGGCGCTTGAACTCCTGGATGTTCGTAGTCGTCTGGCATCAAGAGAGCCTCTTCTAGATGAGCCGTCCAAGGCCCGCTTGGAAGATCTTGATCGTCAATTGCTGCAAATGTCCGGCATTTGGCTGGAACGTATCTCCGAGGTTGCTGGATTGGCAGAGATGCGGAGGAGATCTCATGTCCTTCCATCCCACTGGTGGTGGTATCTGGATGAGATTGCTTCAGCCAAACGTAAAGCGGCGGCCGGGCATCACTGATTTTTCCTCCATTGTCTTATCTGACGAAGGGGACATTCTTGCCGGGAGTGATGATCCGGATATCAAATACAACCAGATGATCCGGTCGTGGAAAAGCCGTTTAGGGCTGCTTTATGTTCAAAAACACACCTTCTTTGTAGACCTTCAGGTCATCTGGCTGACAGTGATTGCTATCGTGTCCCGGTCGAAGGCACTGAATGGACAGGAAATGGAAAAAGATAGGGAAGAGAAGAGAGGAAATAGAAATCAGGAAAGAGGAAATAGGAAATAGGAAATAGGAGACAGGAAAGAGGACTGAGGACAGATGACAGAGATCGGAGGTCGGAGATCGGAAGTCGGAGGTCAGGGAAAAGACAGAGATCGGAAGGGGGTAGGAAGGATGCAGATCAGGTCTGCGAAGGATTTGAAAGTTTATCAGAAGGCTTATGAACTTGCTATGGAAATATTCAATATCAGTAAGCAGTGGTCTGCTGAAGAAAAATATTCGTTGACAGATCAGATAAGGAGATCTTCGAGTTAGGGGACGTTCTTTACAAATTATACTTACGCTGGGATAGCTGGTGTGTTTGGTCTAAGAAATAGGGGACGTTGGCAGTTTTGTTAGTTTATTTCGGACAGGATTAGCAGGATTAACTGGATATTGTTTTGCCTTTCAACCTTTCCCGAAGAAAGCTTAAAAACCAAATCGCTTCGCGAGAAGGAAAGTGGAATAGGAGACAGGAAAGGGGAAACAGGAGAGAGGTCGGATGTCAGATGAACTCATCGAGGCGATCTACAGGTGACCGGTAGCGTCGCTGGATCATTGCCGCCAACATGGCGTTTGCCTCTTTAAGAGAAAAGGCGTTATGGCGTACCAAAGCGATCAAGATACCCAGAGTGCCGGAAAGGGGTACTTCCCTCTTTTCAGCCAGTCGGCGGGCCGCCAGGTCATCGGTGACAAGAGTCATCCGCCGCGATATGGCCAATGCCAGGCAGGATGCCTCTCCGGGGTCAAGGAGCTGATCAAATTCAGATCGCAGGCGGTGTTCAGCAGCCGAGTTCGGGACCAATATCCGAAGCCATCCCTCAGGGTCGATGGCTTCGATCTGTTGCAGAACATGCTCAAGATACGAGTAGCCGGCCTTGACTCCTCTTCGGAGTTCACCAGTGACTTCCACGGTCGTAAAGGCGACTCTGCTATATCGTGTATCGAGTAGGTCGAGTCTGCCTGTAGATGCAAAGTTGGACAGCACCGTGGTATCAAAGATGTAATCACGCATTGGCCGCATCCCGAAGTAGCTCGTCAACAGTACGTGGCCCCATGTGAATCTCAGCTCCGCTCTCTTGGAGGATATCTTTCATTTCCTCGTTCGAGAAGCCCATTATTTCTGCTGCCTTGCCCAAGCTGATCTCACCAGCAGTGTAAGCACGGATAACCATTTGCCGCTTGATCTCTGGCCGTGACTGAAACAGAGCGCGCAGAGCGCTACGTAAGACCGCCTGCTCATCAGGAAATAACTTGGTCTTAACTAACTGGCTGATTTCCCAATGGATCGTATCGCTTTGGCTCATGTCTTGGTTCCTCCACATTATTCCACTATTCTTTATTTATATTCAGACCTCGTTATTTGATCTAAGAACTAGGTCCGATTTTTGGACACCATCGTCATCATAATGGCTATATGGAGCCAAATTGAGGAATTGTGAATTTAGGGATTGAGGGATTAAGATAAGGAAAAGATTCATATTTCAATTCCTAAATTCCTGAATTCTACGAGTGTCCAATTTTCATGCAAACTGTACAAAA
>JAKLQB010000203.1 GCA_022013615.1 Desulfobacterales bacterium
CCAAAAGCCCGCTGATAGCACCTGCCACTGTAAAGAGTGACACGATTGTTCCTATGGAGACCAGGGAATAGCCTTCTTTACCGAGTAGCACTGGTATGAATGTCAAAAAAGACTGGCCGACAAAAGACCGTAAGACCATTACTACCCAAATCAGTGCAATGGATTTCCAGACGGCTCCCAGGACCTCTTTGATGGAGCTGAAAAAGCCAAGGTTTTTAAGTCCCTCTCCTTTTGGAAGGGGCACGATCCTGAATAGGAGCACCATTATTGCCAAGCCTAATATTATCGTGAATGGGGATGCCCCCAGGCCGTATGAGCCTACAAAATAGGTGATAAAAAGAGGTCCCAACCCAAAGGCAATGGTGCCTCCCGCATTGAAGATAGACATGGAAAAGCCAAAATTACGCCCCGCATATGCTGAGACCATGCCCGCAGATGCAGGGTGAAACATAGATGAACCGATTGACCCCAGGGATATTAAGATAATTAGCACTATAAAGCTTGGAGCTAAGCCAACAAGAGGAATAAAGGCAATGGCCAGAAGGGGACCGCCAAGAACAAAAGCACGCGTTCTGTAATGATCAGCGATATAACCCACAGGGGGCTGAACAACAAATGCCAGAAAACGGCTTATGCCTGTGATTAATCCCACCTGTGTCAAGGTGAGGGAAAACTTTTCGACAAACACCGGGAGTAATGGAGTCACAAAAGACATATAAAAATCGCCAACAAAATGGACGAGAGTCAAGACAAAGATGACTTTGATATCGGTTTTTAACTCTTCTGTCATAGGACTATTTCTTCAATGGGTGTGACTAAGGTCGTATGCGTTCACGGGTTCAGGGTTCAACGTTTCTTTTTTGGTGAACCCTCGTATGTGACTCCGCAACGCTGGAGTCTCTTTTTCGATCAAACTGGCCGCTTCGGCGGTCAGAGGCGGCGCTGAACCTTTGAACCCGTGAACGGCTACTTAAGGTCTTCCAAAAAAAAGTTCGTCTTCAGTCACCCTCCTAGTACCGTGTCTCATAGATTCTGTCCCTGATTTTGGCAATTTATCATGTCATCAAATCACAGGAACAACCTTAAAAAATACGAATATCGAAATGCGAATTTTCAAAATTCTAAACAAAAACATTATGATACGACCATTTTTCGTAAGTTCTCAATAAGCCCAGGCTGAATCTAAAAAAATCCCCCTCGATCCCCCTTTGCAAAAGGGGGAAGCAGTCGAACTGCCCGGACTTATTGAGAACTTACCATTTCTCGTTTTAGTCATTGATATTTTAGTCATTTGTATTTGTTTCGAGTTTCGATATTCGAATTTCGGATTTCCCCGTCACCCAAAGATGGGTGAAACGTATGAATTTATGTGGATATTTCATGTTGCCATTTTGAGGCACTAAATTTTTGAGACGGGGCAATAGGGATTTGGGGAGTTAAATGCATCTAAAAATGGAAGTCAAGGGTATATTCCTCATTAGCCTTTTGACCGTACCTGTTTTGACATGAAAAGTTGGACTGATTTTTTGATTGTCATCCAGTCTGTTTTCATTTAAAATTTAAATTATATGTCCGTGGTTAAACACTTAGCCCCCTTCTATATAGTGTGATGATGCAGGGGTTTTACGGAGGATATTTCCATGAAGAAAATTGTCTGTTGCACCGATTTTTCAGAAAACGCCGAGGCAGCCTTTGTTACAGCCCTTGAGATGGCCAAGAAATACGGGGCTAAACTCATAGTGATCCACGTTTTACCTGCTGTTGCCAATCCCGTCCTGGCAGAAGCAGAATGGGTGTTCCCTGTCGAATCAAAGAAATCAATGATCGCGGAATTAGAAGACCGTATGGAGGAGGAATATGGCTCCAGGATAGGTGATTCCATTGATTCTGAATTGGTTGTACTCGACGGACACGTTTCATCTCAAGTAATAACATACCTGGAAGAAAACGGTGTGGATCTTGTGGTGACCGGGTCCTACGGTCTTTCAGGTGTGGGTCTGGTAGTTTTTGGAAGTGTGGCCAAGAGGTTGGCTCACAGGGCTCCCTGTTCCACGCTTATTGTTCGTTTACAAAAAGATTCGTAACCGTTCACGGGTCCAAGGTTTCCCGCTTTCAGCGGGAAACCCTGAACCTGTGAACGCTTACTTTTTTGAGATGAATTGTTGTTGATCTTGTACCCCCGCAATGTCTTGTATCGTAAATTTGTGCACTTAGTGCATTGTATTCTCCATTTATCTTCCCGCAAAGTAAATCTGTAACAGTTTAGTGCTTTGAAAGAGACCCCCCCCCGGCTCTTCCTGCCTTATTTATACTGTGCACGGCTATAAATTGCGTTTGTTTATCAATTGGATTATCAGCTGTTCATAGTACGTTGTTTATTATTGGAGTGCTGGAGTGCTGGGCCTAAAGGACTTTTTGACATTTCAAAACTATTGTTTCCAACACTCCAATACTCCAGTACTCCAACACTCCAGCCCAACTTACTGGGATCACATCCAAGATTTAGAAAGCTCAAATTATGACCGTTTAAAGTATAAAAAGCGCCAACCTGTCACGTAAATCCATTTCAATCAGAAGGCATAAGCATCTTTCCAATCAGGGTCGACCTTGCCGGCTTTCTCACCGTTAAATTAGTGCTCATCCATAAATGGCTATTTTCCGCAATCTCTACGTCAGATTCGGATTTTAATCCTCGAAATACTTCAATGTATTCCTGTGGTTAATCCCGATGATATCGGGACATCTTCCTTGACCTTGCGAAAACTATCTCATTTCTGGATGGACACTAAACTATGTAAACTTTTGCCAAAAAGTCGAAGCCGATTTCCCAAAACAGGTGGTGTTTCTTACCCACATTTTGAATCGTTTTTTGGCCTCAGCAGCATAACGGTTTAAAATAATTGATAAATTAAGCCAAAAAAATCTGGTGCATCAGTTCGGCATGAGCCTTGCTCTACATTAGGGATCATTTCGTAAGAAAAGAAAGCAGAAGATAGTCTTTTGCCCGCACAAATAAAAGAAAAGGGGAATGGAATATTGGTCGGAAAACTCCTGACTATTCAACATCGGCTGAATCCGCTCCACCTGCACTGTCGCTTTTTGGACAGGGGGCTGAATAGGAAGCTGTCTACATCAATATGTAGATCGTATGAAATCATCATATTTTTCTGGCTAAACTGCGTTATCAAAAGTGTCATTTATTTTTACTGTTTTGTTAATCGGAAATGCAGGATTTCGGAAGAACTTAGAAAAAAATGATTGATGCAGTTATTGCTAAACAGGGAACCCGCCCCTGATGGCTGGGCATGAGCCCAGCGTAGCTATCGGAGAAAAAAGGAGGTTTTTGGATGAAAACCAGGCAAGCCATGGAGCTCAAAGAAAAGGACGCTAACAGAATAAGTGAATACCCTGAAATGCGTTTTGGGGGCCAAGCGGTTGAAAGAGGATTTATTACCTCAAGCAACCTTACAGAAGTGATGAGTATACAGGCAATGGAGAAGAAGTACAGAGGCAAGCACAGATTTATCGGTAGGATATTATTTGATCAGGGGCTTATTAGTATCTCGCAGATTGATGAGGTGCTGGAATCTATGGGAAGAGGCCCTGCATTAGGATTGAAGAGGATTTAAACCCTCTCGAATGATAGGAAACCTATGACTAATAAAGGACATGTTATGCCGAGCGATGTGTGCTTGGCGACGGAAATAAGAGATAACGGTGGCAGACGAGCCGATATTGACAGGCGACAGTTTTCATATGATGGCCACATTCCTGAGAGAAGGCAGCGGTCCGGCCGGCGGATTGCCCTTGATCGCAGAGGCGGAATAGAGCGCAGATGCGGTACAGATCGGAGAAATGATGGAGAAAGGAGAGAAGTCACACTAAGGGGGAAAGACCAAAGAAGGGGGAAGGTTTAAAAAAGCGCTGTCAAACGGTGAGTTGCTTTTTCAGTGTAATACCGTAATGTTTCAAATCCACACCCGCCAGCACCACTAGGTGTCTTTATATGCTAAGATCTTAAAATTTATGTCAAGTTTTCTAAAAATACATAATTTCAGATAGTTAACCCGTGATGCTGGATGCTGGTCTCTGGATACTGGATGAAATAAGGAATTCTTTAATTTTTTTAA
>JAKLQB010000204.1 GCA_022013615.1 Desulfobacterales bacterium
CCCCTTTCAATTCCAGTTCAAACCATGGAAGGAAAATCACGTTTTCAATGACCAGGCCCAACATCTCTTCCAAGGAAATGTCCTCCAGCGAAATGCTTAGCAGTTTATTTAGTGTGCTTTGTGCCTGGAAACTTCGCCGGATTTCTTCTTTCCCTATCCTTTGCTTTGCGTAAAAGAGTCCTATAATTGCACTGAAAATCATGAAAGACAGGCTCCAGGGCAGCATATCCAAGGAAAAGGATCGTAAGGATTCTGAAAAAACGATGTCAAGGAGCGAGCTGATATCGAAGCTCCTATGTGCCAGCATTAAGTGACCGATGATCATGATGAGGAGATGAAAGATAAAAAAGCCGAAAAAGGCCCCTATCAAAACACATACCAATATCATGCTTGGTCCTCTATAATTCATTAATCCTCACCTACCTGGCAGTACCCTCGGATTTTATATTGCCATAGGTGATAGCCGTCATAGTAATCAAAACATGAGCCGCTTCCAGTGCATTAAAAAATCCGGGTCCTCTGGAGAATCTGTGGGTCCAAATTCCCAATTTTTCATTTAACCATGTAATATCGCACAATAAAACATCAAAATATTGCTGTTTTTTTTAACAACAAGATTTGTCGTTTTTGTAAAACTTAAATCCCTTCAATTTTCGGCATAATTCTAAATTTTACATTGGAATACTGTTATTTGACAGCCAAAAAAACGAGCTGTATCATTAAGAAAATGCGTGTTTAATTTATCAGTAGAAAATTCCCCTTATATTGTGGGGCTTTACAACACGGAGGAAAAAGACATTCTTTTGATCCTAATGATATTAATGTCTGGAATTAGCCGGTTAAAATGATTCATCAGTGATTTTTTTCAAAAGTCACGCGATTTTACCCACAGATTCTCCAGAGGACCCAAAAATCCATCTGACAGTCTTCGCTAAACATGTAAGTAAAGTTCAAAAATTGTATCCAACTTATAGTAAATTAGTGGTTACAACTCCCGCAAATAACAGCTTTATGCCGTCAATAAATTGGGGAATTCTTCAGTGGGCACTGGAGGACTCAACAAATAACCTTGCATGGCATCACACTTATGCTCCTTTAAAAATTCAAATTGCTGTTCGTCCTCTACTCCTTCGGCAATGACCTTCAAATTCAGATTGTGAGCCATAGCTATAATTGTCTTTACTATCACTGCATCATTAAGGTCTGTTACCACGTTTCTTATGAAAGAAATATCGATTTTCATAGCATCAAGTGGAAGCCTTCGCAAATAATTAAGCGATGAATACCCTGTCCCAAAATCATCTATCGAAATCTGTATGCCCGCCTCTTTCAGTTCGTTCAAGTTTCGGATTGCCCTCTCCGGGTTTGTCATGATTGTTGTCTCTGTAATTTCCAATTCGAGATATTGCGGATTGAGATCGGTATCCTCAAGGGCTGTGAAGGTATCCTTAACAAAATCTTTTTGCCCGAACTGGAGCCCTGACACGTTTACCGCCACGCTAATCTTTTTCAGACCGGCTTCCTGCCACATCTTATTTTGAAGACATGCGGTTCGTAGCACAAACTCACCAATGGGCACAATAAGTCCACTCGCTTCAGCTATTGGAATAAATTTTGCCGGTGAGATCAAATTCCCATCCGACTGCTTCCAGCGTATAAGCGCTTCCATTCCGATGATTTGTCTTGTCGATAAATCCATCTTTGGTTGGTAATAGAGCAGAAATTCCTGCTGCTCTAAAGCTCTACGAAGATTGTTTTCCATTGTCAAAAGCTCAAGGGCAGCTTCATTCATTGATTTCGAATAGAACTGATAGCTGTTTTTCCCCTTCCTCTTGGCATGATATAATGCTGTGTCTGCATTCTTAATCAGATTTTCAGTATCTTCGCCATCATCAGGATATTTAGAAATGCCTATACTGGCAGTTATAAATACTTCACGGCCATCCAACTCATAAGGCTGTGATAGTTCTTTGAGTAAGCGATGCATAACATGGCTGCTTGTTGCAACATCGACAAGTTCCTGCAGCAATACAATAAACTCATCGCCTCCCATCCGGGCGACTGGCTTTTCTTCATCGGATATACGCGCAACAAAGTCGCTCGTTCGCAAGATGCTTAACAACCTTGAAGAGACACTTTTTAGAAAATCGTCTCCGATATTATGCCCAAGGGTATCATTTATTCGGTTAAAATCATCTAAATCAATGAGAGCAATAGTAAATGATTTTTTATAACGGTTTGCATATTCAATCGTTCTCTCCAGAAGTTCTTTAAAATAATATCGGTTTGGTAAGCTTGTCAGGCTATCGTAATACGCCAGGAAATTAATCTGATCTTCCGATTTTTTGCGCTCTATGCCTAAAGCTATTTCATCTGAGATTGATGCCAGTGCTTTGAGAGTCATCTCCTGAAGTGGTTTCTTTGAGAACATCGCCATCACACCTACCAGCTTGTCTGCGACGACAAGAGGATGGCCGGCAAAGGCGATCATTCCTTCCCGCTTTGCCCATTCCTGGTCACTTATCTGGGGATCACCGATTACCTCATTGGTCAAATGCGGTTTTTTCTCCTGGGCAATTCTACTAATTTTAGATTTACCGACTGGTATAAAAAGATGATTTCCGTCTATGTGTGTATACATTCCTGCACTTGCCATTAATTCTAAAACATTCTTCTTTTCGTTAAATACCCAAATTCGAGCAAAGGCAGCATCAAGGTGTTTGACAATAGACTCTGTGCAAAGCTGTAATAGGCTTCTCAGGTCATCGTGTTTGACAAGCACAGCCCCAATTTCAGCGCCTAGTTCTGCTTGACGCGCCCGTTCGATTAGCGCATCCTCTGCTTTCTTGCGTTCAATAATTTCTCCCCTGAGCCCTTGATTGACCTTTAATAATTCTTCTGTTCTTTCCTCCACTTTTCTTTCTAGTTCCATCTTGGCATTTCGAAGCAAACCCTCATTTAATCGAATCCTTTGATACAGGTAACCGAGGAGTCCACAGACAAAGGCAACCATAAAACCCCATGGGATCATATGGAAAGAAAACGAATTGAAAATAACAGCATGTAATGAATGTTCGGTATATATATTATCTTGATGCATCAGATGTCCGACGCTCATAAATATAGGGTGAATGACAAAATACCCACTGAAAGCGCCTATTAAAAACCATTTAAAAAGTGATCTTGATTTCACGTGTCCCCTTAATAGGAATAGATGCAGCAGAACTACATCGAAGTTTCTGGCTGACAACACCTCAAGACCATCCAAGAGTCTTTCGGCCACTTCTATCTGGAAGGATTCCCAAGATACTTGGCAATAAAGATGCACGCACATTCGAGAAGCCCTTTAAGTGCCACCTCAGATTCCCTTTTTCAAAGTATTAACCATCTGAGGTTTTTGGCCCTCATTTAAAAGAGCAGATTCTCAAACGCAGTCTTGTTCGCTTTGATCTACGCAAAAATCGTGCAACATTTTTAAGGTAGAAATATCGGCTTAGATTATAAACAGTTAGTTCAACAGTGAGGAGAACACGTTTAAAGTGTA
>JAKLQB010000205.1 GCA_022013615.1 Desulfobacterales bacterium
TCCGATCTCTCTAAATGCTGTTCCATTCATGAAATAAGGATGACCCCTGACGAGTTCCAAAATATCTGCTTCTTTTTTAGGATTTCTAAAGCATCTCACACTGACGTTGCCAAAATGGGTTTCAAACGACTCAAGAAAAGAGAGCTTCAGAATCTTCTTCTCCCCTGTGTCGGAATCAATAGCCCTCTTGACCCAGAACTTGGAATCCTCCATGCCGAATCGACGTTCACGCTCGTGGCCTGTCACTGTATATCGTTTTTTGCCGATTTGGATGATGTCCCCATAATCTATGGAGAAAATTTCCGTAGTATCTGTGAAGAGACACCCTTCCACGGACTATAGTCCCTCCAGCATTCGGAGCGGGAGACTTCCCAGGGCCACCTTCACCTGTTCAAGGAAATTCCTCAGTCCGTTGTTCTCGATAACCAATCCCAGAAGCCCACACAGTACACACAAAGAATCAATATCGTCTTCATGGTATACCCGGTGTTCCCCATGGTAGGTTCTTAATATGCCGATTATTGCTCCTCGACATTTGATGGGAATAGATAACATAGAAACTATTCCTTCCTTGGCTGCGGCCTTGGGATATTGAACCAGAGGGTTATTCTGCATGTCCTCAATAAAAACAGGCTCCCACGTGCATGCGGCACAGTACATTTCTTTCACCATTACTGGCCCTTTGCTAATATATTCCTCGCTGATCCCATAGCTTCCCACATGAAATAGTTGATTTTCCCTCTCATCCAGGAGCATGATACTGCACCCCTTGGCCTTAAATGCCCGGCTCGTACCTTCAGCAAGATGATTAATCAGCGTATTGAGGTCTTCATATGTTGAAATAGCGTGACTAATAGCTTTGAAGTGTTTAAGATAATACCTTCTGTCCAGCTTTTCATCCATCTTTTACCCTCCTTTTTGCGGGTGTTTTGTATATTGAATCTTCATCAAATTCCAAACTCACGACCCGTTCCCCATTTTTCAAGCAACCGGATCATGTCTGTCATGGTCTGGTGAATGGGGGCTGCAATCCCCTTATGCTTCCCCATTGAATAGATGGCCCCATTTAAGGCCTCTATCTCGGTGGTCCTGCTGTTCAAGATATCCTGCAGCATGGGCGAGAGATTCTCAGCCGTATTGCGGCAAACCTCCAGAAGCCAGTCGTAAAGATCGTCCTGGGGCAACTGAACAGCATAGGCCTGGGCCACCAGCTTTCCTTCATCAATGAGCCGCTTGGCCAGGGCTATGGATTCCATCTTCTCAACCAGTTGACCGTTCTTGAGCCTGAGCACAGCAGTCAGCGGGTTTATGGCCGAATAAACCAACCCCTTTGCCCAGATCTGCCCTACTATATTGGCAGATATCGTAGCTTGGATACCGGATTCTTCAATGGCCTCCCCTGCCCAGCATACCCCCGAAAAACCTTCCAATGGCCCCTGCACCGACTATTACAATTTTCATTTGTTATCCCCCATCACTCAACTTATAGCATATTACATTAATTTCTATTAAATATTAACACAAAAAACAGGGTTCAACAAGACCTGCAAGAGATGTCCCAGGGAAACGTCAAAGCAGAATGTAATTTGGCCAAATAGATTTATTTTCAAGACGACTAAATCCGAAATACGAATACCCGCCTGCCATGCAAATAGGGTAAGGGCAGAACATAAGTCCTCTAATACGCGCATTCGTTCAGGCACTATCCTGAATGCGTCCAAAGGCATTGCGGGCAGGTCAAATGACCAAAATATTTCTTGTACATATACAATATTTACAGGATATTTACATGTTTTGAAATTGGGGTTTATGTCATTCATGTTTGTTTTCCCGCCGAGGCGGGATATTTCGAGCTTCGGATTTTCAGAAAATCAAAGTCCAGGCAAGAGTTATCGTGCCGGCAAAACAACATTGCATTTCCCCAGAACCCATTAATCCCTCCGAGGCGCAGGATCTCCCTACCGGCCTGGGAGGCCTAGGAGGCTGGCCTCCGGCTCGTAGAGGTACGAACCTACGCCTCGGAGAGAAGCGGAGCCGGAGGCCACCATTCCATAATTCCAACATTCCAATTGGGGCGAAGCCCCTAAGTTCTATGCTTTGGCATTTTACAATTGACATACATTATGATTTTTTGTACATGAATTCCAGCATTCTAAAGTGGGGGATGTGATTTGATAGTAAAAAAGGAGAAAAGATATGGAAAAAGAGGTGTATAGCCTGTGTTTTATGTGTTCGGTACGTTGTCCTATCAAGGTAACGGTAAAAGACGGCCAGGTCAAATTTATAGAGGGCAGCCCGCATGTGGCCGGCATGGAGGGAAGCCTTTGTCCACGCGGCTCTGCAGGTATCAGCCTGCTTTACGACAATGAAAGGGTGAAGCATCCAATGATCAGGGTTGGTGAGCGCGGTTCCGGTCACTGGAGAAAGGCCAGTTGGGATGAGGCACTTGATTATGTGGCGGAAAAGCTGAAGCCGATCATTGAAGAGCATGGGGGTCACAGCGTCGTTATCGGAGAACGCACACAACTTGCCACACATGCCACTAAGACATTTCTCAAAGCCATTGGATCAGAAAACCAGTTTACACATGACGCCCTCTGCAAAGGCTCTGTAAATACTGCCTGCCGCTCTCTTTTCGGCTATACTGACGCCCAGATGAGCATGGATTACGCGAATACAAAACATATTGTCCTGTATGGCCGCAATCTCTTTGAGGCTATTGAGGTAAAAGTCGTAAACAATATGATGAAAGCCTTGGAAAAGGGTGCTGAGATGACTTATATCGATCCCAGGGTATCCATAACCGCCACCAAGTCCCGCCGGTACTGGATGATCCGCCCGGGCACCGATCTTGCCCTTAACTATGCCCTTATTCATGTAATACTCAAAGAGAATTTATATGACGCCGAATATGTAGACAGATGGGTCCTGGGGCTGGCTGAGCTCCAAGATTTTGTTCATCCATATACACCGGAATGGGCTGAAAAGGAAACGGGCATTCCTGCCGGAGCGATCGTAGACCTTGCGCGGAGGGTGAGCAGGGACAAGCCTTCTGTTATCTTTCATTTCGGATATCGGGGCGCTAATCATACAAATGAGATCTATATGCGCCGCTCTATAATGATTTTAAATTCTCTCATGGGAAGTGTTGAGGCAAAAGGGGGGTTCTTTTTTAAAAAAGGTCCGGGTGAAGAGGGCGGTAAGCCAGCAAGAAAACTTACTGACCAGAAATTTCCCAAGATCAAGGTGCCCCGTTTTGACAAGGTAGGAACCCCTGACTTTCCCCTGCCTGATCCCAGCCACGGAGTGGGCCAGATGCTGCCCTTTGCAATCCTGAATGAAGATCCCTATCCAATTAAGGCTATGATCGCGTATCGTTTTGATCCATTAATGTCCATACCCGATACGAGCCTTACAAAAAAGGCCTTAGACAAGTTGGATCTGCTTGTGGCCATAGACATCAACTTCAGTGATATTGCATGGTATTCAGATGTTATCCTTCCGGAGTCCACCTATCTTGAACGGACAGATTCTATACAACAGGCAAATGGGCTTAAGCCACAAATGTTTCTCAGGAGACAGGCGGTCGCTCCCCGGTTTGATACCCGGGAAGGCGCAATGATCCTTAAACAGCTCGCTGAACGCATCGGTACGGGAAAATATTTTCCTTATGAAAACATGGAAGACCTGGTACGCTGGCAACTTGAAGGAACAGGCTTTTCATTGGAAGACTTCGATGCCAAGGGATTTGTGGCGTATGGGAAAAAACAAATTTTCTGGGATCGGAAAGACGGGATCAAGTTCAAGACCCCGTCTGGGAAAATCGAATTTAAATCTTCCCTCCTGGAAAATGCTGGCTTCGAGTCATTTCCTGCCTGTGAACCAGCGCCAGTGCCTTCAAAAGGCCAGTTCCGGCTTGTGGTCGGCCGAAACGCCCTCCACACGCATGTCTCCACACAGAATAACCCTTATTTAAATGAGCTATCATCAGAGAATGTTCTCTGGATCAATTCAGAAAAGGCAGCAGATCTTGGTATCAATGACGGTGATTTGGTGGAGGTATCTTCAAAGGTTGGTTCCGGCAAAATCAAGGCATTTGTAACCGATCTTATCCACCCGGAGGCTGTTTTCATGCTCCACGGTTTCGGTCATGAGTCTAAATCGGCTACCCGCTCATACAATATGGGCGTATCAGACGCTTTGCTGCAAGAGAACATCTCGGATATGATCGGTGGAAGTCCGGCACTTCACGATACTTTTGTAACCGTAAAACAGCCGTGATCAATTGATTACTGAAGATTTCCGATTGACGAGTAAAAAATAAATCAAGAAGTCCCAAATAATCAATCTTAAGTAATCAGTAGTCAATCTTCAAACATTAATGGAGGAGAAAAATGAGTAAATATTTTATGTTGCAGGACCAGCAGAGATGTATCGGTTGTCACTCGTGCGAAATTGTCTGCAAGAGTTACAAATCCTTACCCCCAGGAACGAGACCCTGCCAGATAATCACAGTTGGCCCCAAATTCTTTGATGGCAGGCCACGGGCATCATATATCTTTATGCCCTGTTTTCATTGTGAAAACCCCTGGTGCGTTGCTGCTTGCCCAACAGGCGCCATGCAGAAGAGACCTATGGATGGGATTGTCTTTGTAGATCATGCCCTCTGTGTGGGTTGTAAAACATGCATTTCCGCATGTCCCTGGGGTGCACCGCAATGGAATCCAGAGACAGGTAAAGTGGTTAAGTGTGATTATTGCATGGACCGCATTGATCATGGGCTTAAGCCGGCGTGTGTTACAGTCTGCACCTCTCACTGCCTGAAATTTGACGTAACAGAGAAGATGCCGATGGTTAAGCGGGAGCGTTATGCCCAATCCATGGCATCCACCAAGGGTGCAATAATCTGAGAATAATCGACAGGATCCTTGAGCCTGGCCCGCGATAAGAATACAGGGACTTCGTCCCAAGTGGAGTAATGTAGTATTGGAATTCTTCATGAAGTTATTACCACTTTTATTACCTTCCCGAAGTGGAAACAAAATACATATCTCCAGTTTCCCGCCCCAAAATGCGGGTTAAGGGCCATCAAGGAGTCCTTCCGAAATACCTGAAATGCTTACCATAGATTACAAGAAGCTCTAAGCCCCAAATCCCTGGATGGAGATAATGCTATGGGCAATACGGTTAAGATAAAAATTAACGGAAAGGAACATGAAGTAGATGAAGGCAAGAGACTCCTTTTGATATTTGAGGAGAAAGGGGTTAAGGTTCCGCATCTCTGTTTTCATCATGCCCTCGTGCCCGGTGCATCATGTAAACTTTGTGTTGTGGAAATAAAGGAAAAGAATAACCCCCCCCCACACAAGGCTGTCATGTGCGGTAAAAGCCAAGGAAGGATTTGAAATAACAACCGACAGTGCGATGGTACATCAGTTAAGGAACGTTGCGATTGGCAATCTCTTAAAATTGGCTCCCCATGCTGAAGTTATCCATCAGATTGGTGAAGAATTCGGGCTCACAACAGGTGCAAAACCCGATGGTTGTATTCGCTGTCGCCTGTGTGTAAGGGTCTGTAAAGATATTATAGGTGCGATGGCGCTGAGGATGGTCAAAAGGGAA
>JAKLQB010000206.1 GCA_022013615.1 Desulfobacterales bacterium
AAGGGGCAAATACGCTAAAAAATACAAAAAAGGAACAAATGTTGTATTCATCGACCCGGAGGTAGCTGAGTTTTTTCCAGATGAGAACTCAGTAAATGACGCCTTGCGAGCATTA
The DNA here is from genome assembly GCA_022013615.1 of Desulfobacterales bacterium. The sequence goes on from JAKLQB010000206.1 coordinate 116, forward strand.
ATTCCTATAATTAAAAAAAGAGAAAAAAGAATTGCCGAAGGGCCTTGAGATGGACTGGGAAAAGCTGGTGTGTTTTTACATTTTCCGATAGCCCTACAAAACTCACCTTTTTCTAAGCATTCAAACCAATGAAAAAACCTATCTATTTAGACAACGCCGCTACTTCGTTTCCCAAGCCTCCCAAGGTGACTGAAGCGATGATTCATTATATGAATGAGGTGGGGGCTAATCCCGGGAGATCAGGACATCAATTGTCTCTTGAAGCATCTCGCATTGTTCAGCACACTCGTGACAATCTCGCAACCCTGTTTAATATTTCCGACACAAAACGCATTGTGTTTACAATGAATGTCACCGAATCACTCAATACCGTTATTTATGGTTTCCTGAATGCTGGTGATCACGTCATCATTTCAGCAATGGAGCATAACTCTGTCCTGAGACCACTGAAACACCTTGAAGAAAGCGGTTTCATTACTTTAACAATAGCGCCCTGCGACCGTAAAGGCTTTCTTGACATCGATGCCCTGCCAGCTCTTGTCCGGAAAAACACCTCATTAATGGTCTTAAATCATGCCTCAAATGTCTGCGGCACAATCCAGGATGTAAGGGCTGTGAAAGACGCAATAGGTAACATTCCTCTTTTGCTTGATGCTGCCCAGACAGCAGGTTGTTACCCGGTTGACGTTAAGGCTGATGGTATCGATTTTTTTGCCTTTACCGGGCACAAGGGCCTCTTAGGTCCCCAGGGAACAGGTGGCCTATATATACGGGAAGGCCTGAACGTCCGCCCTTTAAAGCGAGGTGGCACAGGGAGCATTTCTGAAAAATTCCAGCAACCAGACTTTTTACCCGATGCCCTTGAAAGTGGGACCCAGAACAATGTTGGCATAGCCGGACTTGGAGCAGGTGTCGATTTCATCCTGAATGAGGGAGTTAACAGAATAAGGACACACGAGAAAGGCCTCACATCAGCCCTGCTTAAGGCCCTGCATGATGTGCCTGGTCTCACAATTTACGGGCCACTTGACGCTGAACTTCAGACGGCTACTATCTCTTTGACGTTTGACAGCATTTTGCCGACCGGGCCTGACCACGAATTAGGGGGTTGTGGATCAATCAACCTGGCATGGATGGAGGAGGGTATCCCTTTAGACGCTGCCGGTGATATACTAAATAGTGAATACGATATCTTTGTGCGCATAGGCCTGCATTGCGCCCCCCTTGCACACATGACCCTGGGGACTTTTCCTGAGGGAACAGTTCGTATAAGCATGGGATATTTCAACACATTACAGGATATGGAATCTACTGCTAAGGCAATACGCAACATTGCCGAAAAATGATTCTGTTTCCCCAGGCGGATAGGGATAAATAAACATGGCTTCTTTACGTCTAAAACAGATCATGTCTTCTTGTCACTGCCTTAAATCGAGCCTGTATGGCTGGATCGGCACATTTTTTAATCTCCTCCACGTAATCCCCTGTTCTGAATTGTCTGATGTGCCCCTGATCGATTTTGTAAAGCATATCGTTTCTGTCCCGGTCACGCTCAGGTGTTCTTTCTATAAAATCGTGAAGCAGGGCAGATTTCCTTATTTTTTCAGTGTCAGTCATGGGCAGTTTGTTTAAGACTCTTATGTAACCAGGAAGCGCATAATCAGGCAGCTCTGTTTTGCAGAATTTGAAAAATTCATCTATTTCAAAAGAATCCGGGTTGTCAGCTTCTATAATATAAACGGGGTTGTCATTTTCTGTGCTGTCCACATGTGGGATACCTATAACCGTGCCGTTCAATACCTTTTTAAAATTGGCGATGATATCTTCAACAAATGTGGTTGAAAAATTCTCGCCTTTTGATCGCAGCCTGTCGGTTCCTGTACGGCCCAAAAAGATTAAATAACGCTTGCCCCTTATCTCGACGGCGGCCCCAAGGTCCCCCATGTGGTAGTATCCATTTTTGTCAACCTTTGCTGCGCTTTCCTGCGGCAAATTGTAGTATCCGGTGAACGCAGACGCTCCCAGCGATTTCTGGCTGACTACTATCTCGCCAACGGCCCGATCAAAGTTCATGATTTGGTCTTTATCATTTATATTTGCAAGCTCACATTCAAGACCTTTATCCTCATCAAGTATCTTGATATCCTTTCCAGGAAGGTATTCCCCCACACAATACCGAGGCGTATCCGGGCTTACAACTGCTATGGCCCCTACTTCAGTCGAACCAAAGGCCTCTATAAAACTATCTATATCGAATATCTTCGAAAATACATTTCTATTTTGGATGTTAGTACCAGTGCTGACAACAACCCTTAACGGAAGGCGGGAGTAATCCACATCATTGCCCAGCACATTAATGACATACATGACAGGGTCTCCAACGCTGTTCCATATTGTGGCTCCTACCTCCTCTATGTCTTTAACGAAGTTAGTGGCGCTGAATCTTCTTCTTATCAGAACTTTGGCACCGTTAAGCAATGCAGGCATTAGATTCAAATAAAGGGAGTTTG
>JAKLQB010000207.1 GCA_022013615.1 Desulfobacterales bacterium
ATGGGCTAAATTATAAACAGTCTATTGGCTGAGAAATCTGTAATCTGTACCTTAAAATTCTTATAATCTTTCCTTATTATCTCTTCTGACAGAGTTTCCGCATCACCTTTTATATCAATTTCCACAACCGCTCTATTGTTTGTAAAAGACCTTTGATGAATTGCTTTTATACCCCGAATAGATTCTAAAAGCATTGATTTAAACTCAATAAACTGTTTATAATTTAGCCCATTAATTACCAGCCCAATACTTGTAACGTTTGTAACGTCACTACTCCACTTGGCAAGGAGCTGTTCAATAAGATATCCACCAAGTTCATTGCCCGCTTTCTGAAGAGCCTTTTTCCCAGCAAGGGCCGGTGTAATATCAAGGCCTGCTGCCTCTTTGCCACAGGCTACTAAAATCTCCCCCGTATCTATCCTTATGGCCCTTGCCTCCAGCCGAGCGCGGCAGGACTCCAGCTCACCAAATATCCGACCAACATATTCACTGAAGGCCTCACCGATGATTATCACCTCGGCCCCATATTCCAATCCGATCCTGGTGGCAAGACTTGTGTTTCCCTTTATTGCTGCCCTTACCTGGTCATTATATCTGATTTTAGAGACTTGATATTGTTCGACTACCTTGAATCCCTTTTCTAAAAGCCTTTTAATAATTTCTGTCTCACCTGCCGGATCAGGGATTCTTCTATTTATGTGGTACTCCGGAATAATGACCATTATTCTTGGTTTATGTTTCCTGGTCATTAATAGACCTATAGCCGATAGTTCGTCCTGGAGTTTACCAGTGGAAACATGGGCTTCTATTTTAACGTTGTATAACTTGCCATCAGTAAGTTCTCTGAGAATCACATACTTCCTTATATAGCCCTTTGAGTGAGAATATATGGAATCATTCAGAATATCTTCATTCTGAACAATGGTCTCTGAATTAAGAAACATCCCAACAGCCTGTTCTACTGCTCTACGTAAAGCATCCTCTATGGCCACATCTCTTGCCCTTGCTTCTCTACCAGCAAATATATCACCAACCCCTTTAGATTTAACAATAATGGTATCTTGGGCTTCCAATATCATTGGAGAAAATATAGTTGGCAGAAAAAGCAATATTATAAAAGGCACGATCATTTTGCGATACATACCCAGCCCCCTAACCCGGATAAACCGGAAATACGAAGCACGAAATCCGAAACTCGAAACAAATCCAAATATAAAATGCTCAAATGTTCAAAACTATAGGAGCGGTCTCAATGGCGGCTGAATCCGCCTTCGGCGGACCTTACGCATGGTTTCTGATCTTAAACGCCACATCTTTTCTAAGGGCATAACTTGCCGATAGCCACATAGAGCACCTGGCCTTTTGGATCTTTCCAGGTGACAACAATAGGCAATGACTTGATGATCCCTGAAACCTGCTCTTCCTGTACTGATAAAAATTGAGAGATTAAAACGTGCCTTTTCTCATCCTCGGTGAGGCGCAAGTGTTCCTGATCGCTAAGATACTCCACTGATGAAAGCTGAAATCCCTTTCGATGGCCGAGAAGAGAGCGAACGGCTTTGAGCTGGGCAATCCTTTCTGTTTTTGCCCATGATCCTTTAAGTAAGGCTGATGCAACGGAAATAAGGGCTTTACTATTTTTACCAAAGAGGAAACCGCGGACCCCACCGTTTCGGCACAGGACGGGGGAGATTCGAACAAAGGAAAGAAATGGTTCTTCTCCTTCCATATCTAAGAGATCATGGTTGTTTCCCGCTCCCTCCTCTCCGAGGCGCAATCTCTCCGAGCCGGAGGCTGCCAAGGGAGGGGAGATGTGGGCAAGGACTTGTTGTTGAACAGCGGCATCCATCATCTTTCCCACTGCCACGTAAAAGATGTTACGGCTTGGTGACCACCATGTACCAATGATCGGCAACTGTTGGATCTTTCCCTCAACCCGCGTCTCGGTCACCTGGAAAAAAGAGGAGAGAGAGATACCTTCTTTTAACCCTCGGGAGGTTGATATCTTGATACCATCACGCATTTCAAGAATGCTGGTTCGGGCACGAATTTCACCTATTCTCCTTGCCCGCAACATGGTCTCCGCCCGGCTGTCTTCTGGTACCACCTTACCAATCCCGATAAGAGCCAACCCTCCTATGTTATTGGTGAAAAAGCGGGCACCAGCTTCCTGCATGAACTCGGGGTCTTGTAAAAGCATATTATGAAACGGCTCTTGAATTTCCACTTTTTGGAAGTTTGTGTTTTTCTGAGCTATTGCATTAATCTGGAACAGGCATAAGGCAATAAGCAGACATAAACTACCAAGTCCTATAGAGATCGGTCCATTTCCATGAAATACTACCGACCGGAGAAATGGTTTACTTACTCGCAGCATAAAACTTTGCATAGCTTTCCTGTACCCAACTGTTGGGGCTATTCTTAACGGCTTCCTGTTCGAAGTAAAAACGGGCACTCTTGATCAGCCCCAGGTGCTGGCAACAGATCCCTAGATTGGTGAGGGCGTAATCATATTCAGGTTCAAGCCTGAGGGCTTGCCAGAGAAATGGGAGGGCCACGGCCGGTTGCCCCAGATTGCGATAACAGGCCCCAATCAGATTGTAGGTTTTTGCCGATTTCGGGTGCTTTTCACAAGCTTTCAAAAGCAACGCAAGGACCCGGCGCACGTCATCATCACTTTTAGCCTTTTCAAAAAGCGCCGCAGCCAGAACAAACTCCTCACCGGGCGGCTCGGATCTACCTTCTATTGCGCAACCCGCACTGCTTATTACCAGGTAGGGAATGGAGGTGTCAGCCAATCGATCAAGCTCCCATTCCCAACTGGCGGGATAGGTGCCTTGCCTCCCCTGGCTGAACTGGGAAAGGAGGAAATCAAAGACTTCTGCTTCCGGGCTGCCGAGCTCTTCTAAGCATGAGACTATTTTGCCCAGTCCCTTCTGAAGGCAGGTGCCGTCTCGCAAACTCTCTTCTGCTGCAGGCAAGGCAAATGTGCGCATCTTCAGCTCATGGAGAAAATAGTCGGACAAAAGCAGATAGGCGTCAGCATAGGTGGGTGCCAGGTTTAGTGCCAGGGAAACAAGATTCAGTGCATTATCCCATTGGCCTTGCGCTGCCAGACCTTCGGCCTTCAGTGTGTATTTGGTTGCTCGGTCGAGGCGGTTTTGTAAGGCAAGTGTTTCAAGTGGTGAGTTGCTCGGATTCGAATTTTGATTGTGGAGGAAACAAAGCGCCAACTCCTTCTGACCCTGTTTCTGAAACCAATGGCCGACTCGTTCCTTGAGAGTTTGATTTAAACGAGAATAGCGGGGGGTATACCGTAAACAGAAGGCCAAGCCTTCCAAGGAAACCTGTTCAATCTCATCATAACGGGAGATGGCCGCTGGTAAATCTGGAAACTGACATGGTCGAGCTGGAATGGCTGAAATGGGAACAGCAATGCTCGTAAAATGGGTACGGTCCTTTTCCCATTGCCGGATGACGGTCACTCCATCCACATGAATAGGAGGTGCCAGGGGAGCAAACAGTCGGACAAACTCACGGCCTTCATCCAAGCCCAGGTCGGCTAACAATTCCCGGCATGAGGATGATATGTAAGCCAGTTGCAAAGCCCGCAACAAAGATTTTTTCCGGGCCACCTCATGGGACTTGTCTGCCCTCACATTAAGCGCCTGGGCTACACCTGTGGCATAAAGAAAGTCACCCTGGCGCTCAGCCCCATCTTGTCGTTTCAGACGCTGCGGAACATCCTGCCACCGTGGCTCGACGGCCAAAGCGGGCACAACCAAGCAGCCTACCAACAGGACGGCGGAGATTAATATGCTAACCATATGGCGATTACAATTACCCTTTTTCATGCTTTCACCAATTAAGGGGTGAGAAGCTAATTGTTACTTACCCTGACGACAGATTAGAGCGCGCAGAAAAATGAGACATTTCCTACCAGGCATCTTTATCGGCCCCTTCACCGGAAGATATTATTCCTTTGCGAGCAGGGATTTGCTCCTGAGGCCGATCTGCGGCTTCTGACTTGCCCTCCCTTTCCACCCCGTATTCAATGGTCCGTTTTAGTTCCTGGGCGGCAGCCTGGGCTGACGGGGACCAGGACATTACTTTGAAAACCATAGGCTTATCGGTAAAGGGGTGGTACAGTTCGCGGGTCAGCAGATCGCTGAGACCGGTGATCCTCTGTTTTTCGGATATCGCCCTAATCCTTTCGTGAAACTGGCTGATTGATCGGTAGTCTTGTACGCCGACGTCTCCTTGATATTCGCCCACGTAGAGGGCCAGAACTTCCTTTAACTCTTCTGTGGAGGAAAAAGCGATCTTTTCGCCCATGAAGGTACGCATGGCCGCCATGGCCCGGAGTCTTGCCTTTTTTCCAGCCAACTCAAACGCCTTGTCTTTACGACCACCAAGCACTTCTACTCCTGCTTGTCCGAAGGAAAGCAAGACATGTTCACCGTTCTGGTCAATATAGGCACGTACGCCGGTCAAACAGGAGAGCTCCTTTGGATCTTCCGGTAATTGACTGGCAACTTTCTTCTTGGCCTGTTTTCTGGAAAGGCCTCCGGGGGCAGTTCCTTGACTCATACTATCTACCAACCGTTGCAGATTCTGGGACCACAGGGTAATGACCACCACCTGGTAATTGTTCTGGTAGGAACCTTCAAAGGACTGGATAATCTGCGTTCCCTGCACGTCGGCAAAGGCACAGGCCGCCGCTTTTAAAGATGCTTCACTGATATTTCGCAGACGTGTAATCTTATCTCTTTCTACCTGGATCGCTGCCTTCTTACGCTCTGCCTCCCGCCGTTCTGCGGTCACATCCACCTCTGTTTTTTTAATTTCCTGGTCTAATTTTGCCCCGGCTAAAATCTTGGTTTTCTGAAACAACCCATAAATGGCATCGGTAATCCCCATCATTTTGGCATTTTTCTCAAGAGTGGGACTCGCATTGACAATCTCTTCCAGGGCGGCCCGTTCCTCGGGGTTGATTTCCCGTTCAGAACTACCCCGTTCTGTGGTGAGATCTACCCCTAAATAAATGGCAGTTTTTGCCTTAGCCTCCAACTCAGCCCGCTGGAAGGCAAGAAATCGGCTGTCAATGTAACCCGGATCGGCAGGCGTAGCATTGATAGATGCCGCGCCAGTACTGATGTAAAGAAGTTTGTTATGATAGAAATTTCTTCCTTCTTCGAGACCTTGTTCCGACAGCCAGTTTCGGGCCACATCCTGGGGGTCGACTCCAGAGGGTAGGACTTTTCCTGGAGCCTTCCGGTGCTCGCTGAGTACCTTCACGCCAGGGCTAGTAGCCAGCACCTGCCATTCATGTGCTTCCTGGGAAATGGCCGCTTTTTCATGTTGGCCTGGTTCCTGGGCCAGGCTTATGCTACACCCAATCCACGCTAAACCCAGTACACACCATACGACCCATAATACGCCTCCTAATCCTTGCGATCTTTGTGATTGCATGGGAACCCCTCCTTTTCTTTAGGACAGTTTTAAAGGATAAATGGTCTAATGGAACAGTTTCACACCAGTAAAATATGGTGCACATTTCCTCGGGTAAACCTTAAAAAAGGAACAACAAGGGACAAATTGGCTGACTTTTTAATAGAATTTATGGATACAATTATTAAGCTCGTGTAAAAATTAGATAAAATGTTAAACATATTTATTTAAATTATTATAATCTGTTAATAATTATATTTTAGTATAATTAATTATATCTATGAATTTTTCATGAGAATGCAGCTTAAAAATCTATAAGTTCACTATGATTAGCGAATTTATACTACTATTTGTAAGATTTTCAAACTCTTTTTTCATCAACCAGAAGAAATTTTAAGTCTTCTTTTTCTCAGCGTTATCCTCAGAGCAGGTATGCCGCCAACCTGCACTTATCTTTAAGGTGAAAGTGGTTATTCGAAGCAAAAGCACCTCATCTCCAGACCGCGGGCCACCAATGGTGGTTACCCCCCTGTCAACCGTTTCAATAAAAGTATGGAAAACCTCCCGGTTTCCCTCCATGATGGATATTTCAATGCGGGCAATCTCAGGTGTCAGGCTGCGGGGAATGATCCTTAAAAAGTGCCCTCCATACAGGGGGATTACGCCTTTCTCTCCGATCCTGAGGTGTAAAAATTTTCGGTTAACCAGAGAAAAACTCGAAAAACTGAGGGTTTCCTGCAAATTCTGAACGATTCCACTAAGAGAAGGATCTATATAATTGGATTGCCGACCGGCCTTGATCACCTGTACCTCGATCCGCAACTTGCTTTCTTTATTAGCTGACCGGGAGTTTGCTGTCCATCGTTTATCAGGTGGGCTTCCTGGAGCTTTAGAAACATTTTTCTCGGCAGCCGCAACATATCCTTTGATTTGCCATTCTCCAGGAGCTGAATCGTGCGGCTCATTAAGTAGTTTTACAAATGAATAGTTTTGCAATCCGGGATTATTCCGAACCATCGGAACAAGGGCTTCCCGGACCAACTCCAGCTTACCAGCCTTTTTTAGCGCGATGATGGCGGTTTTCAGCTCTTCCTCTGGAAGCTCCATATGATCTTTCGATCCTTTTTGACAGATGAGAAAAATCAGATGGCAGGCAAGCTGGAGGGCTCCACCATCTATCGCATGGGCGAGGGCCACGGTAAGATCCCGGACATAAACTTGTGGCAGAGTATAATGCTCCAATCGAAGCAGGAAAGGCAGAGCGGCATCAAATTTACTGTTTTTCAGCAGGGCCAGGGTATAAAAGTGGAGGGCATATCCCGAAAGCTCCGTTGGTTCCAAATGACGCAGGGTGTGCTGGTAAAGCTGTTCAGCGGTTTCATCCTGCCAGTGCGAACCCGGCACTGCCGACAGCAGGTAATATATTTCAACTAACGGACGCATATAGCCTTCTGCCCGATCAGGTCGGCGTAGGACTTCCCTGATTTCCTCGTGCTTTTCCCAGAGACGGTCAAACACCTTGGGCAGCTCTTTTTCGGCTGGCGCCATTGCCAGTTCGCGGAGCAGGATGACCTCCAGCCGCCGGTCTGGCGGCAGGGTATTGGGGTCGGTGGTGGTAAGATAGCGGCGTGTTGCCGCATCCCGGACCTTAAAATGAAAACTCTCAGGGACCGTCTCTGGCAGGATTTCGGTTGCTGGCGAACCTTCATTACCCTGCAATCCGGCACATCCCGATAATACCAAGGCCACAGTTAGAATGTACATAATCCTGAATGTAGGTTTCATCATCGCTCTCCGTTTCTTTATTTAGCCACAGACCCACACGGACGGACACAGGCGTTTTTCACCATGGAGACGCTGAGGACGCGGAGCCCGTGTTGGTGTCTGGTTAATCCTTCTCCCAACAAAAAGAAAAACCTGTAGATTCTTCCACTGCCTTGCAGATGTCAGATTTCCCCTTGTCTTTTCCATCGGCTACAAGGATCTGGTACTGGTAGCGGACATGATCCAAATGAGTCACTTCGTTGCGAAAGATGTCAAGCTGTCGGCGAGGTAATTTCCTGGATAAGTATTCCAGAAAACGCTCGGCATCCAAGAAGTTATCGAACCGGGCTAACAGGAAGTGCTGCACCTCTCCGGCAGGGATCGACCCTTCACCTTTGGCCCTTTCAAGGACCTTTTGCAGATGGGCATGGATGTAATGAACATACTCGTCGCAGTCCTCGCGAAGGGTGAATTGCGCCTTGTCTACCCCGCCACAGCCACAGTAGTAGGCAGCCAGGGTCAGGTAGGGATCTTGCAGCTTTGCATGGAGGTCCGCTAAATAGCGCACCCCCACATCAATATTGGTTGCCGGATCAAGAAGGTCTTCCGGCTTCACACCATAATCAGACGCCGTAGACGGCAGCACCTGCATAAGCCCGAGGGCGCCTTTGGCGCTTCTTGCCTTGGGATCGAAAAATGACTCGCCCCTGACCACCGCTAACACATAGGGAAGCGGCAGACCGTACTGGGCCGCGGCCGTCTCAATTAACTGTTGATATGGGTAGCCGTGAACCTGAGGTGGGTCGGTAAAGAGGGATTCCAGACCAGACCGGATACTGGAGTCGGGGGCTATGGCTGGTGCGGCATGCCCGGCCAAAAAGCACATGCATAAACAAAACAAGCAACAAAATGAGAAGACTTTGTTCATCCATCGTTTCATATCCCAGCTCCTTTTTTTCATTCACTACTTTAGACGGTGATTTAGAGGTTTTCTTCAATCATTTTTTCGCCGGGGCGTTATAAGGTTCGAACACAGTGTCACCGTTACGGGTGATGGACAGAATTCCGTTGTCCCCATCCTGTTCCAACAGGACTAGGGTCTGCTCTACAAGCTTTTCCAATTCTTCATCAGCGAAAACCACCAGCACCTGCCTGATGGGAAAGGACCGAATGGCCGGATATGTACTGGCCATCAGATCGAGAAAATAGGCATAGTCTTTGCCACTTTTGATCTCCCACAATCTTGGGGGCAGGCCTTTCACAGCCCTGAAGCTCACAGCGTTCCCCTGGGGATTACCCTCGAAGAAAAGATCAAAGCCGGTGGCCCGGGCACGGCAGAAAAGGCGAACCTTGCGGATGGTCATCAGCTCTAAGAGATCATCGAGACTTTGAAATTGCATCTGGACGCCCTGCTGTCTTGGCGGCGCTGGTTTTGGACTTTTGGTCTGTTTTGTATCCCGCATGGCGGGTTCTGATGGTCTGAAGTCAGCTTTTTTGCCCGTTTGGACTGAAACCGCATGGCTATGATTTGTGGCCTGAGGCGTAACATCAGACTGAGGGGTCACCGGCACTGTCTGCTTTTCTACGATTGGTTGGACGAGGGGGGAATCGGCCTCCGGCATCTTAAAGGGAATACTCTTAATAAGGGCAAAGATGATCCAGAACACAATGCCTATAATGGCCAGAAACCGCATCATATCTGTTTCCAGGAGCCGGTCATCCTGGAGATCCTCTCCTCTAAGAAGCCCCAGTCTTTCCATGCTCTCCGGCCTCATGCAGGATAAATTGGTCCCATTCTTTGCCTAACAACACGATTTTAAATAGCCTTAGAAGATAACCGCATACCCCGCCAAAAACCGTGGTGCTCAGGGCCAGCAATAGCCCGCCGTTCACCAGACGTTCCAAAAGCCCCCATGCGCTTAAGGCGGCAACAGCTTCCTGCCCCTCGTTCACGCCATCAAGGACCTGCATCAGGGCCATCTCCATACCCACGGCCGTCCAGATGACGCCCACCCCAAAAAAGGTGGAAATGGTAGTGTTGAGGAGGCGGTCATAGTAGGTGATCTGCGAAATTTTCGTTTCCTCCCGTCCGAGATACCGGCGAATTTTAACGACAAGATAGGCATAGAGCAGAAACAGGCAGCCAAAGGGAA
>JAKLQB010000017.1 GCA_022013615.1 Desulfobacterales bacterium
CATGAGTGTTTTTTCTTTTTCTAAATCAGCAAGCTCCTTAAGTGCGGCTGTATATTCTTTATTAGACTTTATGTTATTTAGCTTGATATTGCTTTTTATTGCCCGGTTCTCTAATTCCTCAATTTCCTGCTCAGATCCTCGTCGTGCGCGCCTATTCAACTCAAGCTGATCCAGCTCTGCCTTCAATTGGCTTTCGCTTTGATCGAGCTCTTTCTGAAACCGTTCGATCCTAATAGGCTTCTCCTTTTTTTTGTTTTGGGCATCTCTGATCCTGATATCACAATCCTGGAGCCCAATTAAAAGCTTCATTTTTGCTTCCAATTCCTTCCCCTCAAATCGACAATATTCCTAACCGTAATGTATAGGACTGGTCTCCTCCTCATCAACTTCCACCGTAACCTCCCAGCCCTTGCCTGTTAGCACTTCCCTAAGACGTCCGGCAAAATTCCCAAAGGCAGCTTTTTCGGTATGGAAATGTCCGCCGTCGATCAAGGCAATTCCTAATGATTCGGCCTCCAATGCATGATGATGACTTACATCCCCGGTCAAGAGGAGATCCGCGCCTTTTTCGGATGCAAGGGGGACAAGACTTCCACCCGATCCCGCCACTACAGCAAGCCGACGAACCAGGCGGTCTCCCTGACCAACTAACCCTGGTTTTTCTACCCTTAGGACTCTCTTGATATTATTTACCACACCTGAAAACTCAGTCGGTTCGGGCAAATCCCCAATTCTCCCAAGACCCACGCCTTTGTCCTCGCCCGTTTTACTTAGTACTTCTACGTGTTGAAGCTCCAACATATCTGCAAGAATATCATTCATACCGCCCTTTGCCACATCCAGGTTGGTATGGGCAGCAACCACAGAAATTTCACTTTTTACAGCTTGAAAAATCACATTCTGGGGATACCCATGGATTTCCAACCTTGAAATGGGTTTGAAAATCAGGGGATGGTGAGTTAGCAAAACTTGAGCCCCAGTCTTCGAAGCAGACGTCAAGGCCTTGAGAGTGGGGTCGAGGGCAAGAAAAATTTTCCTAACCTCCTGGTAATAAGAGCCGACCTGGAGTCCCGGATTATCCCACGGTTCAGCAAACCGTGCAGGTGCAACATGCTCCAAAAGGTCAAGAAAATCTTTTAATTTAGGAATCATGTGTTATCCGAGCCTTTGTGTCTGCGAATAAACCCAAAGATAAAGAATCCAAGCCCATTCTCAGACACCCTCCTAAGCGGGGGGGCGTTGATCTTTATTTTGAAATCAAAAGGGCGCACTCTCTAAAAGTGCGCCCTTGTTTGGAGTATTACAGCCTTGCCTTGAAAAACGCCATTAATAGAACTATTGAGAACACCTTGAAGGATTATCCTTTGGTGGGCCCACCTGGGTTCGAACCAGGGACCTACCGGTTATGAGCCGGTGGCTCTTCCAGCTGAGCTATAGGCCCTGAAGAGATCATTGTTATAAAATGCGTACTCAGTAATAATTTGTCAAGTAAAATTCTCATTTGGCATTTAGGCCTCTTTACTCTCCACAAAGCTCTTCAACTTTCTGCTTCTACTGGGATGCCTTAATTTTCTAAGAGCCTTAGCCTCGATTTGCCTGATTCGTTCTCTGGTCACACTAAAATCACGACCCACCTCTTCCAGTGTATGGTCCGCTTTTTCACCAATACCGAATCGCATTCTGAGGACTTTCTCCTCTCTCGGAGTTAGTGTCCTCAATACTTTTCTCGTCTGTTCCGCCAGACCGTAGTTAACAACAGCATCACCAGGAGAAAGGGCTTTTTTGTCCTCTATGAAATCTCCAAGATGGCTATCTTCCTCTTCTCCGATCGGGGTTTCAAGGGAAATGGGCTCCTTAGCAATTTTTAGCACCCTTCTGACCTTCTCCAGTGGAAACTCCATTTTTTCTGCGATTTCTTCAGGCGTAGGCTCGCGGCCATGTTCCTGCACTAAGTACCTGGAAGTCCGTATAAGCTTATTAATCGTTTCAATCATGTGGACAGGGATACGGATGGTTCTTGCCTGATCGGCAATGGCCCTGGTGATCGCCTGTCTAATCCACCATGTGGCATAGGTGCTGAACTTGTATCCACGCTGATATTCAAATTTGTCCACGGCCTTCATGAGCCCGATATTACCTTCCTGGATAAGGTCAAGAAACTGGAGCCCTCGATTCGTATATTTCTTGGCTATACTCACGACCAATCTCAGGTTGGCCTCTATGAGGTCGGATTTCGCCCGTTCCGCGTTATCTATATTTATCTGTACCTTAATTAGTCGTCCCTTTAACTGGCGGGGCGTCATATTCGTTCTTTCTTTGACCTGCCTGATGACTTTTTGGGCATTTTCCGCCTTGGATTTTAGCTCCATAAGTTCCCTTTTGGGCAAACCGATGGGAGAAATTACTTCGTCATCCCTGGCAGACTGCGGCATCCTGGCAACGCACTTGTTAATATAGAAGATCGGCTTTCCACCAGCCCGCAACATGCATTCAGCGATAGTTCTTTCCGATTCCCCAGCCTCTGCCACGAGAGCCGTGAGTCTTTTGACCGTTAGTTCCAGTTGTTCCTTTTCGAGGCTGAAGGCACTCACCAGCTCCATAATCTTCGCGAGGTCCTTTTTTATCTCAGCGTTAAGAGTTTTTTTCTTTTTATCAGTACACTGCCCTTTTGAGGCCTCTCGTCTCATGCTGCGGATATTTGCAAACAGTTCCTTGATTTTCTCTATGAAGTTTAAAAGAGCCTGTTTTTTCTCCCCCTGTTGCATGTAGTCACTTTCTTCATCTTCCAGGTCATTAATCACTTCTTTTAACTTGATTCGGTCCTCCTTGAGCTCTTCTCCAAGCTCAATGATGTGCTCAATGCCCACGCAACAATCCAAAAGTGCGGCTAAAGCCTTTTTTTGGCCAGATTCAATTCTCTTGGCTATCGCCACCTCACCCTCTCTGGTGAGCAGTGAAATGCAGCCCATCTCCCTCAAGTACATCTTCACAGGATCGGATACCCGGGTTGATGTATCGGGAATATCTATACGGTGATTTTCCTTCTCTTGGGGTTCTGCCTTCTTTTTCTTTGCCCGCTTGGCTTTTTCTATCTCACCCTTTGAGGCCTCATCAATAACCATGATATCCAGTTCTTCAAACATCATCATAAGGTCATCAATATGCTCTTCAGAGGATACTATCTCGTCGGACAGGTCGTCATTCAGCTCTTCATAGGTAACATAGCCCTTATCTTTCCCAGTATTGATCAGACGTTTAAGGTTGATCATGTCGGTGTTCTTGGTCATTAATATATTCCCTCCTGAAAGCCCCTTATAATAAGCCATTAGCTTGCAGATGTGTCCTTAGTGGTGAATGCTGATTACTGCTACTTAAAATTCTTGTTTTATAATCCTGCCGGTCCCTGACTCTTTAGTTTTGTGAGTTGAACCAGACGTTCCATGTCTCCGCGCTCCCTGGCCCTTTGAAATGACGCTGATATTTTTGCCTGATATACCTGCTCCTCGAACTCGACCACAGCCTGTTCAACATCCTGATCCGAATAAACAAAAGGGCGATGCAGAACCTCCCTGAGCTGCTCACAGGTTGCTTCGCTATGGAGACTCTCCATTAACTTCTCATGTGAAAACAGCCCGTCCTGACGATACCCATGAAAAATGGTGTCAACAATTTTCAGGACAACAGGATCGGAAAGGAGTATCCTGCATTCGTGTTCCATTAGCCTTGGGATGGTCTGGGGATAATGGATAAGTAAGTTGAGCAACTGAAGCTCACTTATGGATATCTTTTTTGCTTTTGGGTCGATCAAGCGGTCCCTTATACTACTTTTGAGCCTCTTTTCCGAAGAGCGTTTCATAAATACTGACAGTTCAGACCACACCATTTCTTCCTTGACCCCGATCCGTTCTGACAGACGCTGTACATATAATGAACGCTGGGGGTCGGTGCGTAGGTCCGACAGTGCCGGAAAAATCTCTTCTAAAACCCGGACCTTCCCCTCTATATCTAACCCTGTTTGTGTCAACTTCTGTTCCAGATAAAAATCTAAAATAGGAGCGGCCTTATCCAAAAGCTCTAAAAAGCTGTCCAGTCCATTCGCGTTAACGAAACTGTCAGGGTCGTGGCCGTCAGGCAAAACAACGGCCCTGGCTGGAAGGCCTTCGTTCGAAAAAACGGGTAAACTTTTTAACACAGCTGCTTTGCCAGCTTCGTCAGAATCAAATACGATAACTACCTCTCTGGCATATCCTTTAAGCCTTCGCACATGTCTTGCGGTCAGGGCTGTCCCAAGGGTGGCTACTACTTCATGCAGACCATGGCTTCTAAGTGCCAGCCAATCCATGTAACCTTCCACAATCACTGCCCTGCTCTTGTCCCGAATCGCCTTATATGAAGCATGCAACCCGTAGAGAAACTCCCCTTTATGAAAAACAGGGGTCTCAGGCGTATTCACATACTTTGGCAGTGAGTTGTCCAGCACCCTGCCACCAAAGCCAACGACCTGCTTCCGCAGATCAAAGATAGGGAATATGATACGGCCTCTAAAACGATCGTAATACCCTCCGTTTTTCTTGGGGATAACTACTCCTGCCTGAACGGCCATATCAAGATCTAGTTTATGATCCCTTAAAACTCCAACAAGCCCATCCCACTCATCCGGCGCATAGCCGAGGCGGAATTCAATAATAGTCTCCCTGGAAATAGATCTGTCATTGAGATAATCCCTGCCAGCGTTTCCTTTAGATGACTGGTTTATAGTACTTTCAAAATAGGCTGTGGCTTTTTCATTTATTTTAAATAAGGTCTTCTTTTGAGCCGCCTTTTCTTTTCCTGCGGAAGGGTCAAAGCTATCCGAGATCGTCACATTATATCTTTCAGCCAGATCTCGCAGTGCCTCCGGAAAGGTGGCGCTATGGTATTCCATCCAAAAGGCGAAAATATCTCCTCCTTTTTTACATCCGAAACAATGAAACGTCTGCCTTTCAGGATTCACTGTGAAGGAAGGGTCCTTTTCAGCATGGAAGGGGCAAAGACCAACAAAGTTTCGCCCCGCTTTCTTGAGTTGCACAAATTGACCCACCAGCTCCACGATATCGGCAGCTCTTCTTATTTCTTCCCTGGCAGATTGATGTAAAACCATAACTTTTAAGATAATTCAACGATTGTTATTGCGCCACCTCCAACTTTCGGATCAGCGCTGGAAAATCCCTTGACGAAGGGGATGCCTTTCAAATGCGATCGGATTGCCTCTCTCAACCTTCCGGTACCGAATCCGTGAATGATCCTGAGGGACATCTGGCCACCCACCAAGGCCCGATCAATTGTTTTGTCAATCAGAGGGATGGCATCATCAACCCTGTATCCAATTACATTCAATTCCCTTGCCGGGGAATCTTTCAGGTCCCAGGATGCAGATCGGCCGCCTTTATTCAAAGCGTATTCCCGGTCCTCTTTAACAATTTCCAGATCATTAATATCCGCTGATACCTTTACCTTTCCAAGCATCACCAGGGCTCGCCCTCCTGCAAGATCTATTGACTGGATGATCCCTTTCTTCTTCAGTCCCCTGTGATAGACCCACTGACCCTCTTTTACCTCCTTGAGCTTAGAATGTCCCCCTTCATCAGGTCCCTGTTCAAGATGGTCCATTAATTCACGACTAATCCTGGCATACTTTTCGGTCACATAGGCCTGGGCTGACTCTTTTTTCGTTTTTAACAGATTAATGGCCTGTTTCAGTTCCTCCTTTGCCTCTCTAATAACGTCTTCCGCCTCCACCCGCTTTGCTTCCAACAAGGTTTTTTTCTCGGCTTCGAGAGTTATGAGCCGTTCTTTAATTTTTCTTGTCGTGGCAAAATACTTTGTCTTGACGTCCTCAACCTCTGCCTTTTCGCGGGTAGTCTCGGTCATCAGAGCATTTAACTTGTCTATGAGCCGATTCAAGCGGACTTCGTCCTGATCAAGATATGTCCTTGCCCGGTCAAGGATATTGAGAGGCATCCCCATTTCTTCGGCAACTTCGAAGCCATGGCTAATCCCGGGAGAGCCATACCTTAGCCTGAAGGTGGGACGATTCCTTTCCGCATCGAATTCAACACAGGCGTTAGTGACCCGCTCATTCAGCAACCCGTATGATTTCAGTCGATTTAAATGAGTAGAAACAGCAGCAAGGGCCCCCTGTCCGGAAAGAAAGTCCAGGGCCGACATGGCAAGCGCTACTCCTTCATTCGGATCAGTTCCCATTCCTGGTTCGTCAATAATAATAAGGCTTTTTTGACCCGCATGTTTTACAATGTGGCTTAAATGGGCTGCATGAGCTGAAAAGGTGCTTAGGCCGGTCTGGATGTCCTGATCATCCCCGATATCCGCCATGATTTCATCGAAAATGGATATATGGCTCCCTTCCTCTGCCGGGATATGGATACCGGCTTGAGTCATGAGGCCCATAAGACCAAGTGTCTTGAGGGTCACTGTTTTCCCTCCCCTGTTAGGCCCTGAAATGATCAATATATTATGCTGGTCATCCATCAGGATATCTACAGGGACAGGTTCGTCCACCTTTTCACCCTTATCTTTGCTATTCAAGGCCATGGCCTGAAGAATCGGGTTTCTGGCCTTTTTCAGTTCGACGCGATTCTTGTCGCCTATTTCCGGCATCACACACGACAGTCTTTCGCTGAATCTTGCCCTGGCATAAAGTCCATCAAGCCTGCCGATCAGGGACTGAAAAAATTCCAACTCGGAGGCCAAATCTCTTACCATCCCGGTTAAATTGATTAATATGCGATGTTCCTCAGTCTTTTCTTCATGCCTCAGCTCAGCCATTCGGTTATTGTCCGTGATCACTTCGATCGGCTCAAGAAAGCAGGTGACCCGGGTTTGAGAATAGTCATGAATGATCCCCTCAATGCGTGACTTTTGATCGGTTCTCAATGCGATTACATATCGTCCTTCGCGAACCGTCACTAAATGATCTTGCCTATCATCATAGAGGCCCGACAATTTTTGAATTTTTTGCAATTTTTTTTGGAGATCTAACCTTAGCCGGGTCTTTTTCCCTCTGATCTTTTTTAAGGCAGGACTTGCCGAATCTTTTAGTTCACCGGTCGCGGAAATCGTATCCTTCAATATTTTCACCAGGGCCTCACAACTCGGCATATACCTTACAATGTCATACATCCTCGGACACAGAGATCGATGGGATTCAAGATATTTTTTCGACTGCTGGCATGCCTGAGCAAGTCTGAGAATACACAAAAGATCTTTTGGTTCCAGGTATGATCCTTTGGTGCTGGATTTTCTCAAAAAAGGTAATATATCGGTGAGATCTGACAAAGACACGAACCCCCTGGCTTTCAGAAGGAGCTTCATTTCGGAAACCAGCCTCAACTCGTTATCAACAAATGCTAAATCATTAGACGGTTTGAGGGAAAGGCAATTTGATTTGCCCATCGGACACGTAGCGTAACGGGATAAGATATCCAACAGGCGATTGTATTCGAGAACCTGGTATGTATGCTCTTTCATGCAGGCTCTATTGTTAAATTTGATGCCCATGCAAAAAGTCTTTTTTACATGGATTTAGTCCCGTTTCCCCGCTTCCCGGGTGTATGCCATACGAGCCGTAGGGAGTAATTGGAAAAACTGTTGTATTATCAGTAAGTTGTATAATTTTCGAGACGCTCAATCACTGTCAGGGTATGATTTAAAAGAAAATACGTAACATTCTATAATATAACTACAAAAGTAAATGTCAACCCCAAAATTATCTTTAATTTTTTCCCTCCGCAACTCCTATAGCCTCAACAAGATCAAGGCTCCCATCGTACAGGGCCCTTCCGGTTATCATTCCCATAACACCGCTCTCTGAAAGGGTCGACACCTCAAAAACATCAGAAATCGTTGAGATACCACCTGACGCGATTACAGGGATCTGAATGGCAGTTGCCAAATCCCTTGTGGCATCTACATTCGGCCCTGTTTTCATTCCGTCCCTGTGAATATCTGTGTAAATGACCGCCGTCATGGAGACCCCTTCAAACCGTTTTGCCAATTCAACCGGAGTCAGGACTATTTCTTCTGTCCACCCCTCCAGAGCAACACGGTCGTCTTTGGCGTCTATTCCCAGCAGGATCTGTCCCGGGAATTTGCTGCAAGCCTCTTCAACAAGTTCCGGGTCTTTATGGGCTGCCGTTCCCAGTATCAGGTAATGCAGCCCAAGATCGAAGTAGGCCTTGATGGTATCCATATCCCTTATCCCACCCCCAAGCTGTATAGGGACAGGAACAGCGCGGACAATTTTTTCTATGGCCGTCTTATTTACCGGTTTTCCCTGGAATGCGCCGTCCAGATCAACAAGGTGCAGCCTTTTAGCTCCCTGCTCAAACCATCTCACGGCCATGTCTTCAGGGGCATTTGAAAATATGGTCTCATCAGACATCCGGCCTTGCTTGAGTCTCACACAGCGGCCGTCTTTGAGGTCAATGGCAGGAATTATTATCAAATTACGGACCCTCCATCTCGATCTGCTCTCTCCGAATTTTTGAATCTTTCCCTACTGGCATTTCCGCCAACATCTTCTGGAGCCCTATCATGGCCAATTTTTCAACTGTCAGCCATCGACCTTTACTTTTAATAAATGTCGACATATCAAAAACATTTTCGGATAGCGATCGCTGGGTCTTATCAAATTTGGCCTTCCACAGTATCGTACCCTCGGCAGGACTTATGAGATGGAGATCAAAAGCCACAGAGGCGGGGCGATTGACTGCATAGTCAGTACCCTCTCGCTCTCGCCACCGATAAATGTAGCCAGTTAATACCGCATCGGCTTTAAAGGTATTTCCCACTTCTTGAAGAATTTCAATGGGGCTCATGACCACATTCTTGTCCGAATTGATGATATTTGAAAATACACCTTTAGCCTGATCCGGTGATACTAACTCATACCCTTTTTCGGCTGCCACCCTATTAAATAAAATATCAGTCATCCTATTAGCTACATTCTGGGGCACTGGCTCCGCCATAAAAGCGGTCCCGGACAAAGGATCTCGAATGATGTCAGGTTGCATCCCCTGGGACATGGCCGTATGGAATCCATCCACGACCACCTTGTTAATCGGCGTTGCAGTATGCATTTCATAGGAAGCAGGAGTCTTCTGAAAATAACAGCCTCCGTACATCAAGAGCCCTGCCAAAACCAGCAGCCATAAAAAGAGCCCGCCTTTTTTGAAAACCCTATCGTCAATTTTTGGCATGATTCATCCTGCTCATGCTGATAGTTTCCACCCTGATTTATTGAGAAATAGCGTCCAAAGGTCCTTTTCATAGGTGAACCCTGAACCCGTGAACGGTTACCTTTTATAAGAGACCTTTTGTAGAGGGGACACTCCCGTCCAGCCGATCCTCAAGGCTGCTGGCCTGATCTAAAGCCCTGCCAAAGGCCTTGAAAATCGCCTCTGAAATATGGTGGGGCTCCTCTCCTGCAAGGAGATCGATATGCATTGTGATGCCCGCATTAATTACCAGGGCACGAAAAAATTCTTTCATCAGGCTGACATCAAACGTTCCGGTGGTTCGTTTTTTCAGGGGCACTCGATACGACAAAATGGGGCGATTAGAAATATCAATAACGACCCTGATCAGCGTTTCATCCATAGGAATGGTCGCCATCCCATAACGCTTGATGCCTCTTTTGTCACCCAGGGCCTCATTCAGGGCTGACCCCAAGCATATGCCCAGGTCCTCAACAGTGTGGTGATCATCTATCTCTGTGTCGCCTCGGGCGGTCAACTCCATGTCCATAAAGCCGTGAGCCGTAAGGAGGGTAAGCATATGATCCATGAAAGGAATACCGGTATCCACGCTGGAAAGACCAGTGCCATCAAGATTGAGCTTGAGATGGATCTCCGTTTCCTTTGTCTTTCTGTCTATTTTTGAGTTACGTTTCATATGACATGATCCTGATAAAAGGTG
The DNA here is from genome assembly GCA_022013615.1 of Desulfobacterales bacterium. Next base: position 9,976 of record JAKLQB010000017.1, read on the forward strand.
CTCCATCCCAATTGTTCTCGTTTAGAGACCCAGGCTCCACACCGTAGGGTAAATTTCAGTGGAAAGTGCCTGAAAGCATCTTATAAATCTTTGCATTAAACCATAAATGTCAAGGAAAAAACAAGAATTGACTGGTCAATTGACACGCAAATATCTTTATTCTATGCTGCCTCCACCAAAAACGGTGTTTTTGATACTTTTTATAACCGTTCACGGGTCAGGGTTTAGCGCCGCCTCTGACCGCCGAAGTTGGCAGTTTAATCAAAAAAGTGACACTGGCCTTGCGGAGTCACATACGAGGGTTTCCAGCTGAAAGTGGGATTTCGCCTGCGGGCGGGGTCGCATTTTTCATATTGCTTGACATAGTTGATGAACCTATGAACGGCAGCAGTTATGCGCAATTTGCCATCCCTCCCTGTCTGCCGTGGAGGCACAGGCAGGAATACCTCAAAACCGTGCAGTTTTCATCAGTTAACCTTGAACCGTGAACCATTGAACTTTGAACCTGAGTAGAATGCAGCATGTTTATCCATGCACAAAAAAACATGGGAAAGAATATCTGTAGATTAATCGGTCTGATCCTATTAGGGTTGGTTCCCTTGGTGGCATTAAGCTGCGATCAACCTGTATTCAGAGATGATCTTGAGGCCATCAAGGCAAGAGGTGAACTAAAAGTTATCACCCGTAACAACGCCACCTGCTATTACGAAGGTCCCCATGGGCCTGTGGGGTTTGAGTACGATCTGGCCAAGGCCTTCGCAGAGCATTTAGGCGTAAAGCTAAAGCTCGTGATTCTTGATACCTACCAGGAGATGGTTTCCACTTTGCTTAGCGGGGATGCTGACCTCATTGCCGCGGGCCTCACCGCGTCCGACCACCACGAACAACACCTGGATTTTGGACCCGGATATCTGGACGTATACCGGCAGGTGGTAGGTCGGCGTGACGGCCCCGAGCCAAAAAACGTTAAAGACGTGTCCGGCCAATTGCTTTGTGTGAGCGCCGGCACCTCCCATGAGCAATTCCTGTTAAAGCTAAAACAGCAGTATCCGGAACTCTCGTGGAAGTCGATTCCTGGATATGAAACCGAGCAGCTGCTGGAATTGGCCTGGCAAGGCTCTGTTCCCCTTACCATTGCTTATTCCGATATCATTGATGTAAATCTTCGATATTATCCGGAATTGATGGTTCATTTCAATCTCGGAAAGGGGCAGAGACTGGCCTGGGCAATGCATCCGCAAAACCGGCGCCTTCAGGCAGCCGTCTACAATTGGTTTAACCAGGAATCAACCACTGCGCTGTTAAAGAGGCTTAAACAGCACTACTATAAACACCTTGAGGTTTTTGACTATGTAGACCTTATGCGATTCCGTAGACGCCTTACTCATCGTTTACCCCAATACCAAAAATACTTTGAGGAGGCGGGAAAAAAATACGGGATAGACTGGAAACTGGTTGCTGCCCAGGCCTACCAGGAATCACATTGGAACCCTAATGCAAAAAGCTTCACTGGGGTCAGGGGTATTATGATGTTAACCCTGGAAACCGCCAGGCATTTTAAGGTGGAAAGCCGTTTGGATCCAAAACAATCCATTTATGCCGGGACCCGCTATCTTGCCCGCCTGCATAGTAGGCTTGGAGATGAAGTTCCTGAGCCGGACAGGACTTATATGGCCCTGGCAGCATATAATGTTGGATGGGGTCATTTGGAGGATGCCAGAACGCTTGCCTTGCGACTTGGAAAGGCTCCAAATACCTGGCATGATGTTCGATCTACCTTGCCGCTTCTCCGTCAAAAGAAGTATTACAAAACCTTAGAATACGGTTATGCACGAGGGACCGAGCCAGTGCACTACGTGGAATGTATTAGAACCTATTACAAAATCCTGATGCAGAACATGGAACGAGCTCATAGGGTCAATGAGAAAGAAGCTAAACCCAGCGACGGTAAACCAAGTGGCCTAAAGAAACCTGTCCCCCGTTAACCAACCCTCAGGACCATGTCATTTAAAGACATAACACGTTGAATGAATAGAGTTTGCTTGCTTATTTGATTTTCTGAAAATTCGAAGCTCGAAATCCGAAATCCCTGGCCCAGACCGTTTTCACAGCGCTTCCGTTTTAAAATTGCTTAATTTGAAAATAAAGCCAATAGTATACTAAACCAATCAAGTCGCACCAGGGCGGGCCGAAACAAATACGAATGACATAAATCCCAAATTCAAAACGTGTCAATATCCTGTAAATATTGTATAAGTACCAGAAATGTTTTGGTCATTTGATATTAGAATTTTGATATTATTTCGTATTTCGTATTTAGTCGTCTTGAAAATACATCTATCTCGCCAAGTTACATGCTACTTTGACGTTTTCCTGGTCCCCTCTTGCTTATCAGTTTAAAATATGGGATATGTATCAAAAAGACCTAAGTTCAGAATGTAGCGGAAGCAAAGAAAATTATGCCCAGGCTCTTTATTTCAGAAGGACCCATGAAGGATCAGACCTTTGATTTTAGGCAGAAGACCGTCTTTATCGGAAGATCCTCAACCAACGACATTCAAATCAATGACATAAAGCTTTCCAGAAAACATCTTAAGGTATTCAAGATAGGGGAATCGTTCTCAATTGAGGATTTAGGAAGCACTAATGGGACATTGCTCAATGGTGAGATGATTACGCCGGGGAAAAGCTATGAGGTGACAGAACGAGATACAATAGTTATTGGGAATACCGTGATCCAGTTGGGTGGAATTCCCCCAAACAAGGCTTTGGGCATGAAAGATTTGGGGCACCATTCTCCACAAGCAGACTTAGATGTATTAAAAGACTTAGCCCGAGAAAGACGCTCTCGATCGCCCAAGAATTTGCAATTGATTTACAAGGCCTCTAAGCTTTTGGAGCAGTCATTAGAAATTAGTGAGGCGCTTGAGATGATTTTGGATTCCATGTTCGAAACCCTCCCGAGAATTGACAGGGTAAGCATCATTCTTTTTGATAACCAAAAAAACAAGTTAAAGGAGGTAGTAACCAGGTCAAGACAAGATGAAGCAAAGGGTGCCATCCATTACAGCCACACAGTGCTTGACCGGGTTGCAAAGAACGGCAAGGCGATCAAGGTATCCAATACAACTTATGAAGCTCAACCTGAACCCCTGGAGAGTATGGATACCTTGCAGATCAGATCTGTCTTGTGTGTTCCCATGATAATGAACAAAAAAACCAGGGGCGCCATCTACGTTGACTCACGCCGAGGGCCTTTTGACAGCTCCCGCAAGGAAGACCTTTTGCTTCTCAACAGCCTGAGTGGTTTTATAGCTGCTGCCATAGAAAAGTCCGACTTGATTCCTGGTTGAGATGAACTTTCTTTGCGTCTCAAGAGAGCAAGGCG